>JBBQIE010000349.1:0-3726 GCA_038324625.1 Anaerolineae bacterium
TCAATCTTCATCATGGCGGGGCGACCCCTCACGGACAATGGTCCCGCTGGTGTGACGTGGGCCGGTTATTTCGTCAATCTCCATCAGACCGCCACCTGACAACACGCGAACCAGGACATCTTCTCTCCTCTTTGCGCCTTACCGCCTTTGCGTGAGGCTCTCCGGTTCCCGCGCATCCAGCACCTCCCGGACCCGCGTCGCCAGGAGGGCGAGGTCGAAGGGCTTCCCGATAACCGGGGCATCGAGCTCCGCCGGGCCGGGATCACCGGCAGCCTCCTGAGCGTAGCCGGTCATGTACAGCACCCCGAACCCCTGCCGCCTCTCCCTTAGCCGCCGGACGAACTCCGGGCCTCCCATGCCCGGCATCACCACGTCCGTGAGGACCAGATGGACAGGCTTGTCGCCGTTGCCGAAGGCGGCCAGGGCCTCGAGGCCGTTGGAGGCCCCCGACACCTGATAGCCCAGACGGCGGAGGGCGGTGATGGCGAGAGCTCGCACCCCCTCCTCATCCTCCACCACCAGCACCGACTCCGTCCCCATCGGGGAGGTGGCCGGGGCGGCGACAGGGGACGCGGGAGCCCGGTCTGGTGCCGATCTCGGTAGGTACACGGTGAAGGTGGTGCCCTGCCCGGGGCGGGAGCGGACCTGCACCTCCCCCCGGCTCTGCGTGACGATCCCGTGTACCATCGCCAGGCCCAGCCCCGTCCCCTTGCCCCACGCCTTGGTGGTGAAGAAGGGCTCGAAAAGGTGCTCCAGCACCTCCGGGTCCATCCCGTATCCGGTATCACTCACCTCGAAGGCCACCTGGGCTCCGGATTCGGCTGCCCCCGCCGGGGGGTTGAAGGTCCGCAGGGTGAGAGTGCCGCCGTCGGGCATGGCATCCCTGGCGTTGAGGGCCAGGTTCAGCACTACTTGCTCTATCTGGCCTCGATCGGCCTCCACCCAGCCCAGATCGTCCGCCAGGTCCAGTTCCACGGTCACCCGCTCTCCGAGAACTCGTCCCAGCATCCGGGCCAGGTCCCCCATGGCCTCGTTGAGGTCGAAGGCTCGGATCTCCAGCATCTGGCGACGACCGAAAGCCAGGAGTTGGCGGGTGAGCTCGGCCGCCCGTTCGCCGGCTGCCCGGATCGCCCGCGCATCCTCCGCCATCCGGCTATCGGGATCGAGGGCCGCGGCCAGGAATTCGCTGTACCCGTTGATTATGGTGAGCAGGTTGTTGAAATCATGGGCGATGCCGCCGGCCAGCCGGCCGATAGCCTCCATCTTCTGGGCTTCTCGAAGCTGATCCTGGCTCCGGCGGAGGGCCGCCTCCGCTTGTCTAGCGGCGGTAATGTCCCGCGCCGTTATCACCCTGCCGGTGGACCTCCCCTTACCATCGCTTAAGGCTGAGACCCGCAAGTCGTAGCAACTCTCTTCGATGGTAATCTCCGCCTGCTCGCCATCCCTGGCTCGGAAGTTCTTCACCCACTCCGACTGGTCCGAAAGGGCCGCGGCGGGCAGCCGGCCGATCAGGCTCGCCGCCGGGAGGCCGAGCATCCGCGCCCCCGTCGGGTTCAGGTCGGCCACCCGGCCCTGGGCGTCGAGGACCATCATGCCGTCGCTCATGCCCTCGATCACCGCCGCCCTGGCGATGGGCACGATCTCCAGCAGCCGGAGTCGGAAGAGGCCCCAGAGCATCACCACCCCGCTGAAGGTGAAGGCGAAGGTGGTCAGGTCCAAGTGGGGAAGGGGTTGGAAGCCGCCCAGGTAGAGGGCGCTCCCCAGCCAGGGGGCCGCCAGCGCCGCCAGGAGGGCCTTCACCTGGCCGGCGTAGGGCCGGGAGGAGCGCAGGAACATCCGCAGCAACAGCACCGACCCCGCCAGGAGAAGGGCATAGGAATAGGCGGTGTGAACCCAGAACCAGGGACCGCGGTGGATATCCAGGACGGCGAAGGGGCCGGTGGTATCCAGGTGGACCCGGTCCCACATTAGGCCGTGGAACTGGTTGGTGGCCACCGACACCAGGGTGAGCACCGGCAGGGCCAGGAGCGGGGCCAGCCGGTGGGGCCTCAGCCAGGCCCGGTGTCCGGTGTAGACCATGGCGAAGGCCAGCCAGCACACGGGCAGAACCACGATGCCCAGGTACTGGGCCTTGGCCCAGAACTCGGCCTGGGCCAAGTCGGCGCTGGCCAGCTCCAGGGCGTAGCCGAACGACCACTGGCTCACCGCCAGCATGGCTAGGCCGTACAACACGGCACCCTGGGCCGGATAGCGATGCCAAGCCAGCCCGGCAACGATGAGCGCCGTGAAGGCCGCCACCAGCACCGGTATGATTATGGGAGTCCATTGCCAATGGTCGGCGGCGAAGAACATCACCAGCCCCATGACCTCTGGTATTAGGTTGGTCGGGCCAAAGCCGGGTTCTCCTCACGACGACGCCGGCGGAGGCAAGAGCCGAGCCGCTCCTGGGTATATCGGCCATTGCCCGGCGAACCTTTAGTCCGGGAGCCCCAGGGCCGGGCCGTCGTTGACAGCCTCCCCGGTTCGGCTACCATGATCGTGGTGCGGCACCCCCTGCCGACGACGACCACTCTGACCTACCGGAGCGAACGAGAATGCGCGCCCTTGAGTTCCGTGATCATTGCTGCCGGATCGCCCATTGGGTGGACTGGACCAACACCGTGGACCAGTTCATGCACGGCAATCCCCTCCTCGAGGTGACCGGCATCGCCGTCACCTGGCTGGCCACCAACGCCCGCCTCCGAGAGGCGGCGGAGCTGGGCCTCAACTTCGTCATCTCCCACGAGGGGGCCTTCTATCCCACCTACCAGGGCACCCCCAGCGGCAACCGCCATCACGCCCAGAAGCATCGCCTCATGGACGAACTGGGGATCACCCTCATGCGCTGTCACGATACCTGGGACCGGATGCCCGAGGTGGGCATTCCCGATGCCTGGGCCGCCTTCCTTGGCTTCCCCAGCGAGCCCCGGCCGGTGGAGTCCTTTTACCGCGTCTGCCACGTGGACGGCCTGAGAGTGGCCGAGGTAGCCTGCGACGTCCTGCGGCGGGTGCAATCCCTGGGCCAGTACTCCGTCGGCATCGTGGGCGACCCCGAGGCGCGGGTGAACCGCATGGTGGTGGGGACCGGGGCCATCACCCGCCTGGGGGAGATGTATGAGCTGGGGGCCGACCTCATCCTGGCCACCGATGACGGCATCTCCACCACCGCCGCCGGCCTCTGGTCCCTAGACCTAGGCGTGCCCCTGCTCATCGTCAACCACGCCACGGCGGAGCTCCCCGGTATGCAGGCCCTGGCGGGCTACATTGAGGAGCACTTCCCCGGCATACCCGTCCGCTACCTGCCCGGGGAGTTCCCCTACTCCATCGTCCGGGTACCGGCGGAGTGCGGGTGAGTGGAAGACGCGAGGCGCGGTCGGCTGCCACGCCGTGCGGTGGATAGGCGCAGTCCATGATCGTACTCCGTAGGGGCGAATACAAGATTCGCCCTCGGCGGCCTGGGCGAATACAAGATTCGCCCCTACGAGTTATCGCTCGGCACGTCATGAGCAACGTAGCTCTCTCGTGGCCCAAACCGTCATGCTGAACGGAGCGTTCCTCAGCGGAGTGAAGCATCTCAGCTTGCGTGTGGCGAGATGTTTCGCTGCGCTCAACATGACGCGGGGGGGGCCGACCTTCTCAACATGACGCGGAGGGTGGGCCGGCCTTCTAGGGCCTAGGCACCCCTTC
>JBBQIE010000350.1:0-3716 GCA_038324625.1 Anaerolineae bacterium
TCTTCCTCGATGGGCGCGGGCGGCTTCAGCCCCCGCTCCATCCCATCCAACCCGGCCGCCAGTATGGTGGCGAAGGCGAGATAGGGGTTGCAGCTGGGGTCCGGACAGCGCAGCTCCACCCGAGTGGCCTGGGGATTCCCCTTCGACACCCTAGGCACCCGAATCAGAGCCGAGCGGTTCACCCGGCCCCAGGACACGTACACCGGCGCCTCGTAGCCCGGCACCAACCGCTTGTAGCTGTTCACCAGGGGGGCGATCACCAGGCACAAGGCCCGGGCGTGCTCCAGCTGACCGGCGATGAACGAAAGCGCCATGTCCGACAGCCCGTACTCAGACTCGTCATCGGTGAAGGTATTTCGGCCGTCGCTAAGGCGGGCCAGGCTCTGGTGGACGTGCATACCCGAGCCGTTGATCCCGAAGATGGGCTTGGGCATAAAGGTAGCGTGTAAGCCGTTCTTCTTGGCCACCGACTTGAGGGCGTACTTAAAGGTCATGGCGTTGTCGGCGGAGCGGAGGGCATCGGCGTACTTGAAGTCAATCTCGTGCTGGCCGACCGCAACTTCGTGGTGGCTGGTCTCTACCTCAATCCCCATCGCCTGCAGGGCATTGACCATATCCTTGCGCACGTGAACCGCTTGATCGGTGCTCAAATCGAAGTAGCCGCCCCGGTCGTGCGGCTCCATGATCACGCCGCCGTGCTGATCCAGGGGGAGCAAGAAGAATTCGAGCTCCGGGCCGGTGTTGTACGTGTAGCCCATCGCCTCAACTTTGGTCAGCATCTTCTTGAGGATGCCACGCGGGTCACCCCGGAAAGGCTCACCGTTGGGGGAGTACACGTCGCAGATGATCCTCGCCGTCTTGGTGTCCTCCTGCTGGGACCAGGGGATGGCGGCGAAGGTGTCTGCATCCGGGACCAGGTACATGTCGCTCTCGGCGATGCGGGCGAAGCCCTCGATAGAGGAGCCATCGAACCATACCCCGTTCTTCAGGGCTCCCTCAAGCTGAGTCACCGGCATGGTCACCGCTTTCACCATGCCCATGAGGTCAGTGAACTGCATGTGTACGAAGTCTATCCCCAGCTCCTTGGCCCGCTCCAGCACCTTGAGTCTCTTGTCGTCCAGCCCGGTTGACATCGCTCCACCCTCCTAAGAATAGTCCAGCCGACCCTCAAAAAAAGGGGAAGGAGGCCCATCGGCTGTCTCTGCCGTGGCCTCCTTCCTCGTTCGGCCCTCACCTATACGGTTCCGGCAGGATAGCATCCTACCAACGACCCGGCAACTCCCGCGGCCACTTTCAGGCCGGCGTCAGGGGCGCCAGGCTGACCAACAACCGCTTGATGCCGTGTCCCTCAAAGGCCACCGACACCTCGGCGTCCCCGCCGGCGATCTTGTACTCCACCACGATGCCCTTCCCGAACTTGGCATGTATCACCTGGTCCCCGGTGCTGTAGCGCGGCAGGTCCGGGGGAGGCGCCTGAGTCTCCGGCTGCCGAGAAGTCCCTGGAGCCCTGGTGGTGGCGCGCCGAGAGGCTCGGGGCGGCTCCGGTGGGGCGGCCGTCAACTGAGGAGGAATGTCCTTGAGGAAGCGGGAAGGCTCCGCCGGACCCTCCATACCGTACATCCGGCTGGTGGCCGAGTGCAACAGATAGAGCCGCTCCATCGCCCGCGTCATGCCCACATAGAGCAGGCGCCGCTCTTCCTCCAGGCCCTCCGCCTCCTCCAGGGAGCGGCTATGAGGCAGCACTCCTTCCTGCAGGCCCACTATGAACACCACCGGGAACTCCAGCCCCTTGGCCGAGTGGAGGGTCATGAGCACCGGCGCCTCAGCCACCTCCTCCAGGTCATCCACGTCCGCCACCAGGGCCACTTCATCCAGGAACCCGCTTAGGGAGGCGGCGCCGGGCTCGGTGAAGTGCTCTCGGGCCACCGAGTAAAGCTCATCCACGTTCTCCAGCCGCTCCTCGCCCTCCGGGCCCATCCCCGCCAGGTAGCTCCGGTAACCGAAGTACGAGAGGATGGCACCGATAAGATCGGCCACGGTGCTGCTCTCCACCAGCCCGATCACCTCATCCCAGGTCTCCAGGAACTGCAGAAGGGCATTGCGGGCCCGCCCGGTGAGGGCCACATCTCCTGAACCCACGTCCTGTAGATAGCGAAGCGTGTCGTAGGGGCCGGCGCTCAATTCCCGTCCCAGTTCCCGCAAGTGATTCAGGCTCACCGCCCCCAGCCCTCGCGTGGGCACATTCACCACCCGCTCGAAGGCCACCCATTCGTTCCGAGTGGAGATCAGCCGCAGATAGGCCAGCACGTCCTTGATCTCTCGCCGCTGATAGAAGCGGGTGCCGCCGAGGAGACGGTAGGGCAGGCCATGGCGCAGGAAGGCCTCCTCCAGGGCTCGGGACTGAGCGTTCATGCGGTACATCACCGCGAAGTCCGGCAGCCTCTGCTTACCGGTGGCCACCAGCCGCTCCATCTCCGAGACCACGAACTCCGCTTCCTCATCGGTCGAGAACGCCTCTCGCACCACCACCGGCTCGCCGGCCCCCTGCTCGGTGCGCAGGTCCTTCGGCACCCGCTTGGGGTTCTGGGCGATCACCGCCTTGGCCGCATCCAGGATGTTTTGGGTGGAGCGGTAGTTGTGTTCGAGGAGCAGAGACCGCATCCCCGGGAAGGCCTGCCGGGCCCGGTTCAGGTTCCGGTAGTCGGCTCCCCGCCAGCCGTAGATGGACTGGTCCTCGTCTCCCACCAGAAACAGGTCGGTGTCCGCGTCCGACAGCAGCCGGATCAGTTCATACTGCGGCAGGTTAGTGTCCTGGAACTCGTCCACCAGCAGGTGGCGGTAACGCGAGCGATAGGCGGCGAGGACATCCGGCCGCTCACGCAGCCCTTGCACCGTGGCCAGCAGAAGATCATCGAAATCCAGGGCATTATTGGCCACCAGAGCTCGCTGATAGGCATCGTAGGCTCGGGCCACCACCTCGTGCCAATAGGTCGGCGGCCGATAGTCCTCCGGACCGATCATATCGTTCTTGGCCTTCGAGATGGCCGCCAGCACCGCCGGGGGGCGATACTGCTTGTCGTCGGCGTTGAGTTCCTTGAGCACCCGCTTGATCATGGCGACCTGGTCGTCGCGGTCGTAGATGGCGAAGGACCGTTGGATGCCGAATCGCTCCGCCTCTCGCCGCAGGATGCGGACGCAGACGGAGTGGAACGTCCCCAGGGTAACGTCCGAAGCCCGATCACCCAGGGCGCGCTCCAGCCGGGACCGCATCTCCCGAGCCGCCTTGTTGGTAAAGGTCACGGCCAAGATTGACCGCGGGTCCACCCCATGCTGCTCCACCAAGCAAGTCACCCGCTGAGTGAGCACTCTCGTCTTACCGCTGCCCGGCCCGGCGAGCACCAGGGTAGTGCCCAGGGGACAGGTCACGGCCGCGAGCTGTTGCGGGTTCAGCTGATCGAGCGGGGAGGGGCTATCTACCAAGGGAGTCTCCAGTCTGAGATGGGGTGGGAGGTACGGCCCGGACACCCCAAGGTAGCACCTGGGGCAGCGCCGGGCAATTGCCTCGCCCAGGCCCCGATTGCTTGCTCAAGCCCCGGCTCTAGGCTAGAATCGGTGGCGATGTGCCCCCATCGTCTAGAGGCCTAGGACACAGCCCTTTCAAGGCTGCGACACCGATTCGAATTCGGTTGGGGGCACCAACCACGGTCGCATATGGC
>JBBQIE010000351.1:0-3715 GCA_038324625.1 Anaerolineae bacterium
TCCGCGAAGCCTTCGCGCGCCGCCACCCGGTTGGCCTCCAAGATGTGCCAGGGCTTGTCCAGGTCCACGAAGGCGTCCCGAGTGGGAACAGCCGTTACCTGGACCCCTCGGGTCAGCATGAGCTGCACCGAGGCCGCCAGGTCTGGCTCCAAGGGCGGCATACCCCCCACGGGGACCTCACGGAGAAGGCCGGGATTGGCGGACAAGTAGGGCCGCAAGGAGGGGCTCAGAGCGCAGATGCCGGTCCAGCGCCACTGGCCCTCGCGCGGATGACCCACCACTCGCGTCACGGCCCCCGCCGCCATCTCCACGCCGATCCACCGATTGGGATTCTCATTCCCTAGGGGCGCGGTCAACGTGGCCGCCTCCGCCCGCTGGGATCTGAGTTCCGCGATCAGGGAAGCGAAATCCGCCCCGGAGACCACACAGTCCGCGGGTACGGTCAACACCGGTGCCTCGGTCGCCGCCTCCCACCCGGCCAACACCGCCTCGGCGGAGCCCGCCGTTCGCACTCCCAGACAGGTCACCCCATCCAATCCGATGAGGGCCGCCCGGATCGCACCCGCCCACTCCGGGCTGGATACAACCACCACGGTGATCACACCGGCATTCCGAAGCGCCCTCACCACCCGGTTCACGTTGGGCAGGTTAGCTACCGGCAGCAGGGCCTTGGGCCGCACGGTGGCGAAGGGCCACATCCGTCGCCCCTCTCCCCCGGCTAACACCACCCCCAGAACGGCGCTCACGGACCGATTAGCCTCACCGGACCAGGCCCTCCAGCAGACCCCGGACCAGGGCGGCGGCGGGAGCACTGATCACCAGGGCAGTGGCGACGATGACCCCGGCCTGGAGGATACCGACGGCCAGGTTGCCCCGTTGCAGCTCGAGCTTCTCGTTGATGGGGCCGGTCATGAGGTTGTTGAGGGCAGCGGAGAGCACGACCGCGAGCACCGCCACCCCCATGCCGAAGAGTATCCGAAGCCCATCCACCAGGAGGATGGTAACCGCCGCCCCCGGGCCGATGTCCAGCCCCTCCAGGGGCACGGACACAATGGGGAGGACGACGATGGCCACCGCCACCATGACCGCCGCCATCACCGATCCCACGGCGGTATTGCCGCGTGCGATCTCACGCCAGGCGTCCACCCCGGGGGTGAGCACCTGGAAAAGCACCACCGATAGGTACAGCCCGATCGCGGCCGCGATCCCAATGACCACCAGTCGAGCCAAAGAAATGGCGATCCAGCTTGTCATCAGCGCCACTCCTTATGGTGATATCGAGCCGAACAAACGCTCGCGGGTGGCCGGCCTTTCCCCCAGAACCACGGTCAGTTCCAGCCATTCGTCGCCTCGAACCACGGTCAGGACCACGGCATCGCCGACGGTGTACCGCTCCAGCTGGGCGATCAGGTCATCCATGCCCTCAATGGGCTGCCCGTCCATAGCCACGATGACGTCACCGCCCAGCGCCACCGGGTCCACGTAGCCCTCCACCACCACGTTCCGAGTGCCCCCACGCAGGCCGGCTCGATCGGCGGGCGATCCCTCCGTGACATCGCCGACCACCGCTCCCCTGTCTACTCCCAACTCCACTGCCTCCCTCAGAGCCGGCGTTATGGAGTATCCACTCATGCCCAGGTAAGGGTGCCGGTAGCCGCCGTCCGCGATCAGGGAGGGCACCACCCTGCGAACCAAGTTCACCGGAACCGCAAATCCGATGCCGGAGAACTCCCCGGTTCGCGAGTAGATCATGGTGTTGACCCCGATCACCCGACCGTGAATGTCGAAGAGCGGACCGCCGGAGTTGCCCGGGTTGATGGAGGCATCCGTCTGGATCAGGTTGGGCAGGGAGTAACCGCTCGACTGCCGGCTCACCCGGCCGATGGCACTGACGATGCCGGAGGTCATGGTGCCGTCGAAGCCGAAGGGATTGCCGATGGCGATCGCCGTCTGGCCCACTTGCACCGCTTCCGAGTCCCCCAGTTCCAGCGGCACCAAGGACTCGACGGGGGCGTTGACCTGAATGACGGCGAGGTCGCTATCGGCGTCGGTCCCCACTATCGTCGCCTCGTACTGGGTCTGATCCGGGAAGATCACGGTAACCGAGTCGGCGCCCTCGACCACGTGGTTGTTGGTCACCAGGAATCCGTTCTGGTCCCAGACCCAGCCGGAGCCGGTCCCTTCGCCGGTGCCGCCGGCACCCGTCTTCTGCACCAGGATATGAACCACCGATCCCCCGAAGCGGGCATAGACGCTGGATCGGGCTCCATCCACGGCATCGAGGACGGCCAGACCCTCGGAGGGGGGCAGAGCCGGGGCAGACGTCGCCGTGGCCGCCGGGAGCCGGCGAATCTCCGCCGTCACTTGGCGAGCCACCGCCGGCGGCCGGGTCGGGGTCTCCGAGAAGGAGAAGAGCGACCCATCCACCGGCCCGCAAGCCAGGAGCAGAAGCGCCAATACCAATGCCAACAACCAGATCCTCCGACCTGTCATGGAAACACTCCCTCCAACTCGTCTATCACACCTCGCGGGCGCCGTCCAAAGCCGCCAAGGCCACGCGGATAGCTTTAAGGCCATCTTCACCGGTGACGGCCGGAGTGGCGCCCGACTGACAACAGTCCACGAAATGGCGCATCTCGTCCAAGAACATGTCGTTCTTCTGGAAGGTCTCCACCCGGCGCTCCGACCCGGTATCCAAGAGATAGGCTCCGAGATCGGGAGAATCGGCCTCGGCGGGCAGTTCCTCCCGTGGGAAGTTGTGGGGGAAGAGGATAGTCCCCCCGGCAGCAATGGCATCCTGACCGTGCAGGCCGGAGGCTCCGGTGGGAAGGCCCCAGGTCCAACTCAGAAGCAGCTCGTCACCGCTCTCGTAGCCGATGGACACGGTGGCGGTATCGAAGGAAGAGGACTTGAAATGCCGGACGGCACCGGTAGACCAGGCCATGTCCCCGAAAAGCCAGTTGGCGAAATCAATGTCGTGAATGGCGCCATCAATGATGGGCCCGCCTCCCTTGGCCCGGTCCAGGTACCAGGGGCTGCGGGGGCCGCCGCTGGCCATGAAGTGCCGCCAAACCACCGGTCTGCCGATGGCGCCGGTCTCGACCAAGCGCTTGAAGGTGCCCCAATCGTGGTCGAACCGGCGGACGAAGCCCATCATGAAGATAACCCCAGCCCGGTCGCAGGCTTCTATCATCCCTTCGGCATCGGCAACGCTGAGGGCTATCGGCTTCTCGCAGAAGACCTGCTTGCCCGCCTGGGCGGCGGCCTTCACCACCTGTGGGTGGAGGAAGGTGGGAACGCAGATCAGCACCGCGTCTACCCCATCGTCGGCCAGTAGGTCCTGGTACTCGCCATAGGTACGGCTGGGATGAAACTCCTCATCATAGCGAGCCAGCGCTTCCGAACTCACATCCGAGGCGGCGGCAAGGCTAACGTCGTCAAAGTGTGCCAATGAGCGAGAATGATGGGTTCCCATCCCTCCGCAACCGATAATCCCTACGTTGGTCATCCGCGCTGTCCCCCTTGGAGCCGGGCTTGGGTTGCCTCGGCCCAGTAGTGGCATATACCATGCCGCACCGATCGAGCGGCCTTGGCCTCCCGACCGGCGTGGAGGTCACTGTATGCTCGGCCCAATCACGTGTCAAGGGCACGCATCAACTCATCCAAAATGTTACCGAAAGGGGTATGGTTCTCTCAAATGATAATGTTACCGAGG
>JBBQIE010000352.1:0-3704 GCA_038324625.1 Anaerolineae bacterium
GTGCTGTCCGGGGTGGTGTTGCCGGACGAGGTGCGCCCCCGGACGTTCGAGGTGGTCTGTATGCGGGCGGGGAGGGCGAACGGCCTTCATTACCCCCCGGAGGTGCTGCGGCGCTCGGTGGAGGAGGGGCTCTGGGAGGGAGTGACAGTGTTCGCCAATCACGCCGGCCCCCTGGATCAGGGGCGGGCCGGGGGCCGGGCCATCGAGGACGTGGTGGGGGTGCTGACGGAGGTGCAATGGACGGGCCTGGCGGTGATCGGCTGCCTGACCTGCCGGGGGCCGAAGGCCGGCCTGGTGGAGGGATTGGCGGGGGAGGTCTTGGCGGCCCAGGAACGAGGGGAGACGGCCCCGAACGTGGGCCTCTCGGCGGATCTCTACATCGAGAGGCGGCCGGGAGGGAACGAGGCAGCGCGGATCGTCAAGGTGAACAGCCTGGATGTGGTCTACAGTCCGGCGGCGGGGGGCGCTTTCTTGCGCATCCTGAACGCTGAGAGAGGGAGAGAAATGGTAGAGGAACTGAAGGCGGAGATGGGGAGTTCGGAGGAGTTGGAGGAGGAAGGGATGCAGTTGGGCCTGGCCCTGCAGCGGTCGCGGGAAGTGCTGGCGGCTCAGTGCTCCTAACTGTTGGACATGGCGTTGCAGCGATCCAACCTGCCTCAGCCCCTGAAGGAAGAGGTGCGGGTGCAGTTCGGGGATCGGGTGTTCCCCACCGATGAGCTGGAGCGCTGCCTGCGGATGAAGGAGAGGACCTGGGCCCAGCTCCTGGAGGGTCAGGTGATTCGAGGGGCGGGGGCGAGGGTGTCCTCGATGCGGGATGGGGTGGAGCAGATCCGCCTGGCGGCGGAGCGACTGTTTGGGTTGCCGGTGCCGGAGTCGGCCACCTCTATACCTCGGTTGAGCGGCATCCGGGAGCTGTACCTGCGGCTGACCGGGGACCAGGAGTTCCGGGGGCAGGTGGACCAGGAGCGGGTGGAGCTGGCCAACGTCACCACCGGCACCATGGCGGAAGTGACGGCCGACGTCCTGAACAAGGTGATGTTGCAGGCGTACAACCGGCGGGAGCGCTGGTGGGAGCCGGTGGTGAGCAACCGGGACCTGGAGCGGTTCCAGGACATGAAGATGATCCGGGTCCACGGCTTCTCCGCCCTCTCGACAGTGGCGGAGGGAGCGGTCTACACGGAGAAGAGCTGGGGGGATCTCCAGGAGACGGCGGAGATCATCAAGAAGGGGAACTACGTGGGCGTCACCCTGGAGATGATCATGGCCGACGATGTGGAGGCGGTGCGGGCCATCCCGCAATTGCTGGGGTCGGCCGCTTACAACAGCGTCTCGGACGCGGTGGCGGCGATGTTTACCGCGAACGGGGGCACGGGGCCGCTGATGGCGGACGGGGAGCAGTTGTTCGGCGCCGCCCACGCCAACCTGGGGGCGACGGCGCTGGACTTCGACAGCTTCGATGCCGCTCAGGTGGCGGTGATGTCGCAGACGGAGCCGGGGAGCGGGCGGAAACTGGGCATCCCGGGGCGCTACTTGATGGTGCCGGTGCCCTTGCGCTCCACGGGCATGGTGATCCGGAACAGCATCAACCGGCCGGGCGGGTCGGATAACGACGTCAACCCTTGGTACGAGGACTTCGAGGTGGTAGTGGTGCCGCCTTGGGCGGACGTGAACAACTGGGCCCTGGCCACGGACCCGAACGCGGCCGAGCACGTGGTGCTGGGGTGGCTCCAGGGCAAGCGGGAGCCGGAGATCTTCACTGCCGCCGGGGAGACGGCCGGGTCCATGTTCACCAACGATGAGATGCGCATCAAGGTGCGCTTCTTCCTCTGTTGTGGGGTAGCGGACTATCGAGGCTTGTATAAGGCGAATGTAGCGTAGGGAATCGGCCATAGAGGAATTGGCCACAGAGGCACAGAGGCACAGAGAAAGAAGGAAAACCTGATCTCCCTCTGTGTCTCCGTGTCTCTGTGGCTAAGCATCCGCGCTTGCTCAGCTGAGCGCCTCGCGGATGGCTTGGGCGAGGATGGTGGGGGTGTAGGGTTTGGGGAGGAGGCGGTGGCCGTTGCCGGCGATGCCGCGGGCGGCGATGGCGTCGTTGGGGTAGCCGGAGGTGAGGAGGACGCGCAGGGAGGGGAGGCGCTGTTGTAGGAGGTGGGCCAACTCCAGGCCGTTCATGCCGGGCATGACCACGTCGCTGAAGAGAAGGGCGGGCGGCTCGGGCAGGCGGTCGGCGATGTCTAGGGCTTCCTGGGCGCTGCCGGCCATGATGATGTCGTAGCCCTGGCGGCGCAGGACGCGCTCGGTGAGGTGGCGGACGGCCTCGTCGTCCTCGACCACTAGGATGGTCTCGTGGCCCGCGGCCGCCGGTTCTTGGGCGGGCTCGACGGTGGGCCGAGGGGAGTGCGGTTCGGCCTCCAGGGGAAGGGCCACGTGGAAGGTGGTGCCCCGGTCGGAGCGGCTTTGGAACCAGATGCGGCCCCGATGTTCCTTGACGATGTTGTGGGTCACGGAAAGGCCCAGGCCGGTACCGTGGTCCTGTTTGGTGGTGAAGAAGGGCTCGAAGATGTGATCCCGGAAGGCGGGGGGGATGCCGGTGCCGGTGTCTTGGACGCTGAGCAACAGGCAGGGAAGCTTCCCGCGGAGGCAATGGTTTCGAGACTGGGAAGCGCCGGACGGGGTCAGAGCCGCGGTCATGTCGTGTTCCTCCCGGATAGTGCCGTTTTCTGGGTTGAGCGTCTCCTCGAGGGACGCCGGTTCGATGTCGGCCTCTCGGCCGTGGTGGCCCAGGGTGCGGGTGGAGATGGTGAGGGTGCCGCCGGCGGGCATGGCATCGCGGGCATTGAGGCTGAGGTTGAGGAGCACCTGCTCGATCTGGGTGCGGTCGGCCAGGATGGTGGCCCGCCGGGCGTTCAGGCTCAGGGTAAGGGTGACGTCCTCCCCGAGGAGGCGCTGCAACATGCGGCTGAAGGAGGTTATGACCTCGTTGACGTCGAGATGGGTGGGCTCGGCGCTCCGGCTCCGGCTGAGGAAGAGGAGCTGCCGGGTGATGAGGGAGGCCCGCTCGGTGGCCTGACGGATATCGCTTAGGTCGGCTTCCAGGGGGCTGCTGGGGGGCAGTTGGGACGCGGCCAGGTCCACCCCGGCCAGGATGGAGGTGAGGACGTTGTTGAAATCGTGGGCGATGCCGCCCGCCAGTTGGCCGACGGCCTTGAGCTTCTGGGACTGGCGCAGGGCCTCCTCCAGCTCCCGCCGCTCGGTGATGTCGAAGGAGAGTCCCACCAGGCCGATTATTTCGCTGGAGGCATCGCGCAGGGGGACCTTGGTGGTCTGCAGCTTCAACCGGCGACCGTTGAGGACGGCTTCCGCCTCCACGTCGAGGCGGCGGCCGGTGGTGAAGACTTCCTCATCCTGACGGGCCAGGGTCTCTGCCGCTTCCGGGGAGAGGAAATCGTGGCTGGTTTTCCCCAGCATTGCCTCCTCGGAGGTGCCGAGGAGGTCGGCCATCTGCCGGTTGGCGGCGAGGTAGCGGCCCTGGCGGTCCTTGAAGAAGGCGAAGGCGGGGAGGTTGGCCAGCAGGAGGCTCATCTCGTCGGCGCGCCGGCGCTCGTTGTGTTCGGCGGCCAGGCGTTGCTCCAGGGCTTGGGTGAAGGTCTTGGTGACCACCTGGACTTCTTGATAGCGCGGGGTGGGTGGATGCCAATTCC
>JBBQIE010000353.1:0-3694 GCA_038324625.1 Anaerolineae bacterium
TGGATGAAGGGGGACATGGTGGCGTCGGCGCCGTGATAGCTGAGGGTACACTTGCCCATGTGGGTGTCGCCCCAGGTGTAGGTCTGATCCTCGATCTGGATGGAGACCGTCTTCCCCTCCCGCAGGTGGGGGATGGCGTGCGGGTGACAGCCCCGCACACACTCCATGCAGCGGTCGCACATAGTGCCCGCGGGCATCAGCGGATCCGGCTCCAGGGGGGCGTCGGTGACGATGGCATGGAAGCGCTGCCGAGGGCCGAACTCCTTGCTCAGGAACACCTTAGACCAGCCGATCTCCCCCAGGCCCGCTGCCATGGCGGCGATGCGGATGGCGAACTGGACATCGGGGGCCACCTGGCCCGGCCGCAGGGGCTCGATATCCGGCTGGGTCTCGGGCACCCCCGAGTAGCAGGGGGCCGCTTCCCAGCCGAAGTCCTCGATGAAGCAGGTCAGGTCGTATAGGGGACGCTGGATGAAGGTGGTGTTGAGCAAACCGTGATAGTCGAAGTAGGTGTAGGAAGGCCAGTAAGTGCCCTCCTCGATGCCTCGCCAGCCGCCCCGCAAGATGCGCTTGGCCACCACGATGACGGACTTGGCCTCCGGGTTGATGGCGGCCGGGTGCATCCGGGCGGGAGCGTTCTGGAATCTCTCGATGTTTGCCACCCCGCACAGGTCCAGCCCGTGCGCGAAGGCGAACTCCTTGACTGCCTGGCTGGTGAGTTCTTTCACTCTTGGTTCCTCCGCCGATCCAGGCTCCATATGTCGTTCGGCACCAGGGTCCAGGCTTCACGACGACGGAATGGCTGCCGAGGGGTGTCCTCCAGGCAGTCGGTCTCACTCAGATGGGCCACACAAGTGCGGGTGCATACCGCCGCCATACGGTCGGCGGGAGCCGCCTTGTGGAACCGATTCGGTCGGGCCCCGTTCTGGCAGATGGCGCACTTGCTATAGTCTATGCGGGCTACGGTCGTCTCTTTTCCGGCGATGGAGTAGGTGGTCTTCTCCCGCACGCTGATGGCCCCCAGGGGGCAGGCCTCGACGCAGGCGGCGCAGTCGTCGCAGATGGGCTCGGTGAGCATGGGGTCCGGTTCCAGCACCGCGTCGGTGAGGATGGCCTCCACACGCTGCCGGGGCCCGTACTCCGGGGTGAGCAGCATTCGGCACAGGCCGATCTCCCCCAAGCCGGCCCGGACCGCCGCATCTTCGCAGTCCACCAGGACGTTCGGCTCCGGCTGACCGGGACGCACGGATATGCCCATGGCCGGGATCTCGGTGGGCAGGTTCATCAGGGGCACCGCCTCCCAGCGATTGTTCTCCAGGAAGGCGGATACGTCGAACACCGCCGCCGACAGGAACTGGTTCAGCCAGTTGCCGGCGTAGAGGTCGTAGTTGGAGAACTGGGTGCCCTCCTCCACCCCGCGCAGGGCCCCGCGGGTGATCCGCTTGCCCACCACGATCACCGAGCGGGCCTCGGGGAAAATGGATAGGGGGTTGTGCTCGGCGGGTAGATCGGCGAATCGCTCGATGTCGGCGATCCCCACCAGGTCCGCTCCCGCTGCCTTAGCCGTCTCTCGCACGCCTTCAGTTAAGTCCTTCACTCCGCGTCCCTCCTACTTCGATATGTTAGTCTCGTTCATCATCCCGTCTCTCACGTCGTTCTCCCCACTCCCCACTATCCCTTCATTCCCGTCATGGCGATCCCCTTCACGAAGTACTCCTGGGCGAAGAAGA
Source organism: Anaerolineae bacterium (assembly GCA_038324625.1). Lineage (GTDB taxonomy): Bacteria > Chloroflexota > Anaerolineae > DRVO01 > DRVO01 > JBBQIE01. Next base: position 1,731 of record JBBQIE010000353.1, read on the forward strand.
AGATGAGGATGCAGGGCAGCACCGCCACTATGGAAGCGGCCATGAGCAGGTGCCAGGCGGTAGTGCCGTATTCCCCCCGGAACCGGGCCAGGGCTACGCTCACGGTGAGCTTGGCCGAGGAGTTGATGTAGATGAGGGGGGCGAGAAAGTCGTTCCAGTGGCCCATGAAGGAGAAGATGGTCACCGTGGCCAAGGCCGGCTTGGATAGTGGCAGCATGATCCGCCAGAGGATGGCCGCCTCGCCGCACCCGTCAATGCGGGCGGCGTGGTCCAACTCCAGGGGTATGGTACTGAAGAACTGTCGCAATAGGAAGATGTTGAAGGCCCCGCCCCCGAAGAAGGCGGGCACGATCAGGGGATTGTAGGTGTCTATCCAGTTCAGCTGCCGGTAGAGGATGAATAGGGGGATCATGGTGACCTGGCCCGGCAGGAACATGGGGCTGAGGATCAAGAGAAACACCAGCGGCTTGTAGGGGGCTCGTAACCGGGCGAAGGCGTAGGCCGCCAGGGAGGCGCTGACCAAGGTCCCCACGATATTGGCCACGGTGATGAAGGCGGTGTTGGCGAAATAGCGGGCAAAGGGCAGAAAGGTCAAAGCCTCGTAGTAGTTGCGCCAGACGATGGGCTCGGGGATCCAGCGCGGGGGGAAGAGAAACACCGACCCCGGGTCCTTGAGGGAGGTGGATACCATCCAAAGGAAGGGGACGATAGCCAACGCCGCCAAGATCACCAGGGTGAGGTAGGTGCCGATGTTGGCCAGAACTCTACGGACGCTGCGACGACGGAGCCAGGCCTGGCGGCTGGACTTGGCGACGCTGGTGGGCGCGGCAACGGTTCCGGTGGTCACATCTGCACGCTCCCTTCGTAGTAGACCCAGGCCGAGGAAGAACGGAATATGAGGCCGGTCATGGCCAGAATGATGGCGAACAGCACCCAGGCGAGGGCGGAGGCGTACCCCATCCGGAAGTAGTTGAAGGCGTTCCAATAGAGATAGAGCACGTAGAAGAGGGAGGCGTTGGAGGGCCCCCCGTTGGTCATCACGTAGCCTTGAGTGAAGACCTGGAAGGAGCCGATGATCCCCATGATGAGGTTGAAGAAGAGAACCGGGGTCATGTGAGGGATGGTGATGCTCGTCATCTTGCGGAAGCCGCCGGCGCCGTCCAGCTCCGCCGCCTCGTAGAGCTCCTCCGATATGCCTTGAAGGCCGGCCAGGCAGATGACGATGCCGCTACCGATGCCCCACATGCTCATGAATATGAGGGCGGGGATCACCCATTGAGGGCTGGAGAGCCAGCGCGGCCCCTGGATGTGGAACACCTCCCACAGCACGTAGTTGACCAACCCGAACTCGGGGTTGAGCAGCCACACCCACAGCAGGGATAGGGCCACCCCGGAGACGATGCTGGGCAGATAGAGGAGAGTGCGGAAGATGCTCCTGCCGAACAGGGCCCGGTTCAGGAGCACGGCGATCACGAACTGGGCCGCCAGCCGCAGAGGCACGCCCACGAAGGCGTAGTAGGCGGTCACGCCTAGGGCGTGCAGCGGGAGCTCGTCCACGAAGAACATCTTGTGGAAGTTGGCCAAGCCGACCCACACCGGGGGCTTGACGATCTCGTAGTCGGTGAAGCTGAAGTAGAGGGAGGCCACCATCGGGCCCAGGGTGAAGATGAGCAGCCCCAGGAGAGCCGGCCCGATGAACAGGTAGAACAGGATGCTTTCCCTGCGGGTGGCACTCAGCCGCAAAGCCGTCATAGGGACTCCTGCAGGTGCCGAGAAGGGATGCCACGGTCGGGCCGCGAGGGGCCCACGCCCAACCGTGGCTAATGAGGATTGCCGAAATAGGCCGGTCACCGCACGCTAACGGAGACCCTCGGTTGAAACCGGGGCTGGAGGGCGCCTTCGCGCCGGGCGTCGGCCCAGGCACGGCAGTGTCCGCTACGCCGACGCACACTCACGCCCTCCCC
>JBBQIE010000354.1:0-3679 GCA_038324625.1 Anaerolineae bacterium
CAGTGGACTTAGTGGAAGGGAGACCCTATCGGATGGGTCCGCCCCGTCCATAGGGTCCACCCAGTCCACTCCGTCCACTTACCCCGCCCTGGCCGCCAACGCCGCCCTCGTCCTGATCGCCGTGGCTTGCAGCCTCCTGGAGCGCCAACTGGCCGCCCAAGCCGAGGCCTTCGAGCGGGAGGGCGGCTTCACCGAGCGGCTCTATGGCCGCCGTCAGAGCAGCCGACGATAGCCTACTCCTGGTCCCCCAGCCTCAGGGCCTGGGCCAACTGCCGCCGGGCCACGCCGTAGAGCAGGCCGGCCACCGCCGCGCCCAGCAGCACCCCGAAGGCCAGGGAGAAGGTGCCGATCTCCCGCCAGGCGATCTCGGCCACGAAGGGGGGCACCGGCAGGGAGGGGTCCTCGGTCAACTGGAAGAAGGGGACGAACAGCCGGGAGGCCAGCACCCCCAACAGAGACCCTCCCCCGACCCCATAGACGATCACGGTGACGAACTCCAGGGTGACCACGGTCATCAGCTGGTTGAGGCTGAAGCCGATGGCCCGCAGCACCGCGAATCGCTGCAGGCGGGTCACCAGGGACGACGAGATGTACATGAGCAGGCCCAGTATGGAGATGCCCGCCGCCGCCAGGAAGCCGATGGAGAGCATCCCGAAGACCCCCACCCTCTCCAGGCGGGAGGTGTCGTCGGTGATCATGGCCCGCAGGTCTTTGATCTGGGTGATGGTGACCCCCAGGCCCCCGGCGGCGTCGTAGAGGCGCTTGGCGTCCATGCCGGGAGCGGTGCGCAGCCACAGCCCGTGCAGCAGGGTCATCCCGGCCTGATCGAAGATGTAGTCCAGATTGGCGATGACGGCCGGCTGCTCGGCGGTATAGACGGTGGGGAAGTAGTCGTAGATGCCGGCGATGGTGAACTCCATGGTGCGCCGGTCGTACTCCACCGAGACGTCCATCTTGATCTTGTCCCCCACGCCCAGGCCGGTCTGGCCCAGGGCCTGCCGGGGCACCAGGAGACCGTCGGGCACTAGGGCCAAGCGGTTCATCAGCTCGCCCAGGGAGTCGGGGGCATAGTCCCGCCGCCAGTAGGCCACCCGCTGGAAGTCCAGCCGGTCAATGCCGATCAGGCGGATCTTGGCGGAGCGGGAGGCGCCGGGGGCCTTGAACTCCGCCGGGAAGTCCCCGATGCGGGTGGCGTCCTCGACCCCTTTGATGGTCAGGTAGTCGGACACGGGCAGGAGCCGGGCCCCTAAGGATTCCTCCTCCACCGGCTTGAAGCTGAAGTCGGCCCCCACCTTGTACTGGAGCCGCTCCACGAACCAGCGATTGGCGCTCTGGGCCATGGAGGCCTCGAAGGCCCCCACCGCCAGGCAGAGCACCACCAGGAAGAGGGCGTTGGCGTACTGGCCCCCCTCCCGCCCCAGATTGCGGAAGCCCAGGTAGCCGGGGACGGCGAAGAGCCGGGCGGCGACGAAGTCCAGCAAACGCATGAGCAGGGGGAAGACGCTGGCGATGAGCAGGGCGGCGGCGAAGAAGAAGAGCATGGGAGCCAGGAAGACCAGCGGGTCCTGGAGGGGGTTGCCGGAGGGCTCCCAGGAGAGCATCCCCAAGGTGCCGCGCACGGTCACCTGGCGGTAGGCGTAGGCGGTGGAGACCACCAGGGGCACCACCAGGGTGAAACGGAGCCAGGGGGGCGATACCCGAGGGCGGGAGCGCTCCCGCTCGTACTGGACCACGCTCTGGCGGGCCGCCCCCAGGGCCGGGACCAGCCGGGTGAGGACGCTCATGGCGATGGTGGCCAGGAAGAAGCGCATGTCCATGCCCATGAGGCCGGTCCGGGGCAGGGCCCGATAACCGAAGGAGAGGAAGTCGTAGGCCTGCCCGGCCAGGCGGGAGAGCCCATACCCGGTGAGCAGGCTCAGGGGGATGCCGACGCCCCCCAGTATCAGGGCTTCCATGAAGCTGATGCCGAGGATGTGGAAGCCGTTGGCCCCGCGGCTGGCGAGCAGGGCCGCCTCGCCCTTCTGGTAGCGCACGGCGATGGCGGAGATCAGGCCCAGGAAGAAGAAGAGCAGCCCCAGCACCGGCAGGCTCAGGCCGTAGAGCATGGTGGAGAGCATGTTCTTGCGCTGGTTGGCCTGGCGGAGAGGATCAATGGGGGAGAGGTCCAGTCCGGCGCGGGGCAGCTTCTCCCCGGAGAGCCGGCGCACCTGCGTCAATCCGCGGGCGTACTGCTCCACCCGGTCCAACTGCATCTTGTTATCGTCGAGGACGTAGTACCAGAAGTTGAAGCCGGTGCCCTCGTAGACCCGCGGCTCGACGAACTTGACGTAAGCCTCGCGGGTGGTGAGGAAGTGGTCCTGGAGGGTTTTGGTGGGGTCTCCGTACCAGAAGCCCTCAGAGCCCTCCTCGGGGGTCCAGATGCCGGCGATGTGGATGTAGATGGGTTCCTGCTGCCCGGCGGCGAAATAGGCCAGGCGGTGTACGTCCCCCACGTTCAGGCCCAGCTTAACCGCCAGGGGCTGCTGCACCCAGACCTCCAGGTACTGGGAGTCCTCCGCCACCTCGAAGGGGGCCCCGCTGGTTACCTCCAGGTTGTCGGCCGCCCCCTCGATGAAGGCCACGCTGAAGAAGGTGACGGCGCCCCCGCCCCCGGAGACCTTGCCCTCATCGGAGAGGCCGGACTTGAAGAGGAGCCCGGGGCTCTCGACCTGGGAGTAGCGGGAGACGATGGGGAGGCCAATCTCCCGGCGGGTGATGTCGGCCAGCCACTTCTCGTTATTGTCCACTTCCTGCACGCTCATGGGCCAGCCGGTGCTGGGCAGGCAGTAGTAGCGCAGGGTGAAGAGGGGCCGGTCGGTGGGGGCGGCGAAGTCGGTCAGCTCCTGGCGTAGGACCAGGCGGCTGACCAACTCCGAGAACACGGGGATGGAGACCACCAGCCCCACGCTGAGGCTGATGCCGAGCAAGCTGAGAAGCGTCAGCCCCAGCCGGTTGCGGAGGCGGCTGAGGGAGAGCTTGAAGGTGAGCGAAAGGTAGGCCAAATAGCGGGACAAGAATCCTCCCTCCCGATCCGGAGACGTCGGCGTCTGTCGGGTGGCGACAGGCCAGGGACATTACTTCGCGTGGTGAGGCGTGGATGAGTGCTAACCGACAGTTTACTACATACTTGCTTTGCTGGACAAAGCAAAACATCGACCCGTCATCAGGGGCGCATCCCGCGTCCGCCCAACATCCAGGGCGGACGCGGGATGCGCCCCTACCACCGGCTCACCACCCTAATCGTCATGCTGAATGGAGCGCTCCTCAGCGTAATGAAGCATCTCGCCCGCGGCGGCCCTAACCTCCCGCCAACTCCTGTCGCCACTCGGCGGCATACTGATAGAGGTGGTCCAGCCGGATCAGGTCCTCCTCGACGAACTCCGGCTGAGAGACCCGGCAGCGGTCGCTGATGAGGAGGCCATCCAGGGCCCGGAAGCGCTTGGCGGAGGCGGGGTACTTGTGGCCGATGGTCATCTCGGCGATGGTGAGGAACCGCTGTAGCCGCTCCGCCAGTTGGGGCCGCTGCCGGTGGTGACGGCACAGCCACACGTAGAGGTCGGCGAAGTAGTTGGCCCCGATGCCGCTGAAGCCGTCGCCCCCGGCCCGGAGGGAATCGAGCAGGGTGGCGGCGTTGGCGTTG
>JBBQIE010000355.1:0-3679 GCA_038324625.1 Anaerolineae bacterium
GCGTGCCATTGCATGGGGGTGGCCACTACCACGGCATCCGGCCTGACCTCATCGAGCATCGGCTCGTAGAGGGGGTAGAGTCGGTCCACCCCGGCCACCCTCCCCGCCTCCGCCAGCCCGGCCTCGTCCAGATCGCAGAGGGCGACGACCTCGGCCTCCGGGTGGGCCTGGAAAGCCCGGAAGAACGAACTGGCGCGGCGCACACCCACGAAGGCTATTCTCAGCTTCCCACTCATACGCGGTCCCCTTTCGATCCCAACTCTCACCGTGCCGTTGCTTGCCCCCTGATTCTGAGCTGCCACGCATCGAGAGGCGAGACGGCACTTCCTAATCCCTATAGATCCTCTATCCGAACTCCTCTGCCCTCTCGCAGGCTTTCCCTGGCTTCGGCGATGCGCCTCACGAAACGAGGATCGTGCTCCAACCGGTAATCGAGCCAGTCGTCCTCGGTGGCGAATCCCACCAATAGGCCGGCCGGCTTGCCATGCCGGGTCACGACGATCTCCTCGTTCTCCGCCATCCGCAGGTACTCTGAAAGGTGTGCTCTCACTTTCGACAGCATCACTTGTCTCATGGGTCACCTCTTCGCACTCGGGGGCGGCCTCCTATCGGGCCGGCCAGCCGCCGGCGCGCTGATGCTTAACTGTGACTCCCTTGGTGGATTTTGACAAGGGCGACCGGGCGGTTCAGAATCGAATGAAGCCTACCACCAGGGGAGATGTCGCCGATGACTGACCTGAACGCTCAGCTACGGGAAGCGATCCTCGCCCGGGGTGCCGCTCTGGTGGGCTTCGCCGACCTGCACCAGGTCCCCGAAGGCGACCGCCTCGGCTTCCCCCGCTCCCTCTCCCTGGCCGTGGCCCTGGATCCTCGCATTGTCGCCGCCATCCGGGAGCACCCCACCGAGGAGTACGTGGGCGAATACGACCGCCGTAACCGGCAGTTGGCGGAGCTGGGGGACTTCGCCGCCGAGCTGCTCCAGACCCTGGGATACGAGGCAGTGGCCCTGCCCCCGACCAAGGTGGGGGTGGACCCGGAGACTATCAGCACCCGGCTGCCGCACAAGACCTCGGCCACCCGCGCCGGGCTGGGATGGATCGGTAAGCCCGCCCTGGTGGTGACCCCGGAGTACGGGCCGGCGGTCCGTTTCACCACCGTCCTCACCGATGCTCCCATCGTAACCGGCACCCCCATTGACCAGTCACGTTGTCGGGACTGCGCCGTCTGCACCGTCCTCTGCCCGGCCCAGGCGGTCACGGGGCGGAATTGGCGGCTGGGGATGGAGCGGGCGGAGATCTTCGATGCTTTCGCCTGCCAGGCCACCGCCAAGGGCATGGCCTCCCGGTACAACTTGAGCTACGGCATCTGCGGTCGCTGCGTGGCCGTCTGCCCCTACACCGAGGCGTACTTGCGGCGTGAGGGAGCCTTGTAGCCACCGGAGAGGGGACGTCTCACGCAAAGACGCCAGGACGCAAAGAAAGAGAAAGAGAAGAAAATGTCCTGGTTCGTGTGAGGATGGAATGGGTTGGGGTGGCCCTGGGGTGAGTGCCGGCAGGCGACGCGGGAGAGGGCGGGCGACTAAAGGCGCCCGCTGAGGGCCTTCGGCCAAGAAAACCGTGTGGCCCCTATCCTGGCCGAAGGCCTTCAGCAATAGGCACGGCAGTGTCCGCGGCGGCCTTCAGACCGCCGCCCTCCCGTCGCCCGACATCACACGAACCAGGACAAGAAAGGGAAGAAAAACTAAGAAGAGCTTTGCGCCTTTGCGTCTTTGCGTGAGAATCCCGTCCGCGCCAATAGGGAGGGAGTGGAGACCGATGAGTTCACTGCAAGAGGCCGTGCCTCAGCGACACGCTCTCTCGTCGGACCGCTAATTCCACTTGAGGATGCTCTCGAACAGGCGGCGCATTCCCCCGCGGGGTCCCTCCCCCCGGACCTGGCCCGTCTGCCCGTTGACGGCCACCGGGTACTCCTGACCTCGGTAGCGGTACCGTCCCAGCCAGAAGGGCAGCAGAAGCAGCTTGAAGCCGAGCACACTGATGCCGGAAGAGGTCACCACCCCCTCGTACTCCTCGCCTTGTTCGGCGCGATCGGCCAGCAGGCGCCGGCGCGCGTCCTCCCAGGCCATCTTTCGGGCGATGATGGAGGCGTCGGCCACCGTGATGCGGTACACCTCCGCCGGCCACCCGGCCAGATACCCGGGAGCGTAGGGTAGGAGCGCCCCCAGATCGAAGTCGTCCAGTCCCTCCGCGATCTTGGGGCTCAGCTCCTGACCGGCGGCCACCAGCAGATCGCTGTAGAGCACCGGCTCCTCGTAGACTTGAGCCACCAGGCGAGTATGCCGGCCGGAGGTCACCGCCTTCGGAAGGCCCCGCCAACTCACCTCACCCCCGACCTCGAAGCACCAGAAGGGGAGGTAGAGCCCGCTCAGGGGGCCGGTGACCGCTTCCGGGCCCAGGTCTCGCTCCTTTATCCACGCCCCGAGGGCGGCCCGGGCCGCATCCTGGGAGACGGAGAGGGGGAGGATGGCCTCGGGGGGGATCAGCTCCCGTCTCTGGAGCTTCTCTAGGACGTGGGAGGAGGCGCACTAGGGACAGGAGAAGGAGATGGCCTCGGGAGCAACGAGGAAAGTAGCCCCGCAGCCCGGGCACTCGACCACCCCGGCCACCACGGGACGGATGTGGCCGCGGGTGGTGGCCAGGGCCGTCACCAGGTCCTCCTCGTCCACCGTCTCCAGGTCGGAGAGGGCCTCCGAGGGGCTGGTGCGCCGGCCGCAGTAGTCGCACTGAAGGGTGTTGCCCTCGGGGGTGAAGGTCAGACGACCACCACACTGAGGGCAGGTGTAACGGCGGTTGGCCGCCGGCTCCGGCTGAGGGTTGTCGGTGGGCTGGGGCAGATGATCGGGATCAACGAGGTCGGCGCTGTCCAGGATGCCGTTGAGGAGGGCCAGGCGCCGGCGGGCGCGGGGGTTCCAGGGCTCGTAGCCCAGGACGTACTCCAGGTAGCGCCGCTTCTCGTCCGGGTCCTCGGCGGCCTCGGCCATCCACAGCCAGGCTTCCACCCGCTGGCGGTCGTCCGGGTCGTTCTCCAGGGCCCGCTCCAGGTAGGCGAAAGCCGCTCCCCGTGAGCCCTCCTTGGCCGCCCACTTCCCTTGGATGAGTAGGTACTCCGCCGTGCCGGACATCGCGCTCCCCCTCGATCGTCGTGCTTCTATACTCTATCGGTCGGAGGGGGCCATAGCTTTACCGGCGGCTCCAGGCGGGTATGTCTCAATTTCGGAGTAGGGTGAGGGACCAGCATTTACTGGAGATTCCGGCGCGGCTGAGGTAGAGTGAGGGAGGGGGCGTCGCTCTGCCTCCACCCAACAAACCCGACGAGGTGATCGCTCATGGCCGGACCTCCCTTGAACCCCGCCGCCACCCGGAAGTGCCCCTCCTGCGGCAAAGACGTCTCCGCCCTGGCCCGGTTCTGTGTCCATTGCCGGGCCCCCATCCAGACCCGAGGACCGGCCCCGGCTCCGGGATGCCCTTCCTGCGGCGCCCCTCTCCCGGAGGGGGCCCGCTTCTGCCCCTCCTGCGCCGCGGCCGTGACCGTCTCCGCACCGGACGCCGCCGGCACCCCCACGACCAGGACCGCTAATGCGGCAGCCGCCATGCCCGGGCCGCCGCCCCCACCGGCATCT
>JBBQIE010000356.1:0-3674 GCA_038324625.1 Anaerolineae bacterium
ACCACCCCGGATCGCTGGCCCCACCGGCACATGTGGCTCTGGGACTCGGCTTTTCATGCCCTGGGCCTGCGTCACCTCTCCCCGGACCTGGCCCAGGAGGCGGTGGCGGCGGTGTTGTCCCGACAGCGGGTGGACGGGTTCATTCCCCATATCATGGACCCCACCCCGAAGCGGCTGTCGTCCGTGACTCAACCACCGGTGCTGGCCTGGGCTGCTTGGAAGGCCTTCAGCCTCACCCATGACCGGGATTTTCTCGCCTATGCCTACCCGAGGCTGGCCGCCTATGTGGGCTGGGATTTCGAGAACCGGGACCGAGATGGTGATGCCCTCTTCGAGTGGGTGAAGGACGAGGAAAGTGAGCTCTGCCATTGCGGTGAGTCCGGCATGGACAACTCGCCGAGATTCGACGGATCCGGCCTACAAGCGGCGGTGGATCTGAACGCCATGCTGGTGGCCGAGTGCGGTGTCCTAGCTAGGATGGCGGCCGTGCTAGGGCTCGGCGGGCAGTCGTACTCCTGGCTCAAGGTGAGAGAGAGCCTGAGGCGATCCATCGAGCGCCACTTGTGGAACCACGATCAGGGGCTCTACCTGGATCGCATCCGGTCGGAATGGGTGATGGTCCCCACCTGCGCCTCCTTCGTTCCCCTCTACGCCGGGGTGCCTCACGAGGATCGAGTGGAACCGCTGGTGGCGGCTTTGGCCGACGAGAGGCGATTCTGGAGGCCGGTGCCGGTCCCCAGCGTGGCCGCCGACCATCCCAGCTATTCCGACGACATGTGGCGCGGACCCACGTGGCTGAACATGAACTACCTGATTGTGGAGGGGTTGCTCCGTTACCGAAGGCGCGATCTCGCCGTGGCCTTGGCCGAGAGGACGGTGGAAGAGGTGGCCCGATGGTATCGGAAAGAGGGCTGCATTTTCGAGTATTACGACGCGGAGGGGATTCGCTCTCCGTCGCGGTTGTCTCGCAAGCGCAACACCGGGGTGGGAGTCATCAGAGACTACGGCTGGTCGGCGGCGGTCTATATGGACCTCTGCCATCTGCTGGCCGATGTGGAGACATATGAGGAACGATTGGGGAGTGGATGCGATTCCCGGCCGTGAGATGAGCCTGTGGTGCGCGGCGGCGGCCGAGAGAGCCACCGCCACTCTTGAATGCTCGATGGTGGCGGCCGTCATGGGCGACCGACTGGCGACCCTGATCGAGGGGTACGCCGGCCTACTGGCCAGTGCCTCTAGCGGCAGTGCGGCCACATCGGCCTATCTCTTAGAGGCGGCCGCCACCGGGCTGTTGGTCAGCCCCGGGGAGTTCCACGTGCTGGACGAACCGGAGGGACTGCGACGGCGGAGCCTGGTCCGCAGCGGCTGCCTATTGCTGGCAGCCGTGCGTCGGGGTCGGATGGACCTGGTGTCCGAGGCGGCGGTGCGGCGGGTGCAGTCGTACCAGCATCAGTGTGGGGGCTTCTTCGATATGGATCCCGGCCAGGGTCACGGCCTGGTGGAGGCCTTCACCACCGCTTGGGCCGGGCGAGTTGCCTTGAGGATGTCCTGGCACGAGCGGGCTCGGCAGGCGGCCCAACTACTGGCCGAGATGTTCTTCATGCAGCCGGATCCGGAGGGCCGCTTCTACTTCGCCTACGATACCATGAGCTCGGCTCTGGTGACCCGCTGGCGGGGGCGGGAGCCCCAGGCTCGCTATCTGGATTTCGGGGGGCCTGCCGGGGAGACCCACCACATCGCCATGCCCGCCTCTTTTCTGGCGGAGATGCATCTGGCCGAGCCGGCAGCCGGTTGGGACCGGCCCCTCGCCGGGTATGTCCAAGTAATGAGCCGTTGGGCGGGGGCCCTGCTCGATCTGCCGGCCATGGGCACTGTGGCCGAGGCCCTTTCCTTGAGCCGATGGGCCCTGGGGCGAGAGGGCCCGGAGGTGGGGCGCCTGCTGGCGCGATCCCTGCGAGCCGTCGTCGGTGCCGTGGAACCATCGGGGGAGTTCCCGGAGTGGGAGTGCGGCCTGGGTGCGGACTACCCGCGCGGCTTCTCCTCCCTGGAAGCCACGGGGTGGACGGCGTTGTCGCTGCTGAGCCTGGCTCAATCGCTGCCTAGGCCATAGTCGGGTCTGGGGTTCGTGGTTTCCACACTGACTGACAGGAGTGAAGAGGTGGAGCAACTAGCGCTGTTCGGTGGGCCCAAGGCTATGGCCGTCGCCCCTCCCAAGTGGCCTCGGGTGACGGAGAAGGATGTCGAGGCGGTGACGGAGGCCCTGCGGGGGCGCTGGTGCCGCCTCTACCCGGGCTCGAAGGTAGAGCAGTTTGAGGCCGCCTTCGCCGCCTATCAGCAGGCGGAGTACGCCGTGGGGGTCTGCAACGGCACCGCGGCAATGGAGCTGGCCCTCCAGGCGATGGGGGTGAGGCCGGGGGACGAAGTGCTGCTGCCGGCCGTCACTTTCATCGGCACCGCCGGCGCCATCACTGGGGTGGGGGCCATACCGGTGTTCGTGGACTCGGACCCGGCCCGGATCGCCATGTCGGCGGAGGACCTGGAGCGCCGGATCAGCAGCCGCGCCACGGCGGTGATGGTGGTTCACTACGGGGGCTATCCCCCGGATATGGATGCCATCGGCGAGGTGGTGGCCCGGCACGGCCTGATGCTGCTGGAGGACTGCGCCCATGCCCACGGGGGCGAATGGCGGGGACGCCGGCTGGGCACCTTCGGAGCCGCCGGTGCCTTCTCTTTCCAGGAGAGCAAGAGCCTCGCCGGTGGCGAGGGCGGCATGGTAGTGACTAATGACGAACGGGTGGCCGAGCGGGCCCGGCTGCTCGATAACCTGGGCCGACCGGTGGGCCAACCGGGATACGAGCACTTTGTGCTTGCCTCGAACTATCGGATGCCGGAGTTGCAGGGGGCCCTTCTGCTCAGCCAGTTCGAGCGGCTGCCAGAGACGGTGGCCACTCGCCAGGCGGCGGGCCGGCGCCTCACCGAGGGACTGGCCGAGATGGACGGGTTGATCCCGCTGCCGGTGGACCCCCGGGTGACCCAGCGAGGCTACTACTTCTACGTGATCCGCTATCAGCCCGAGGCCTTCCCAGGCGTCAGCCGGGATCGCTTTCTCCAGGCCCTATCGGCCGAAGGCGTCCCTTGTGGGGCCGGGTATGGGCTGCCACTCTACCGCGAACCGGCCTTCGAGCCCCGGAACCTGGAGCCGCTGTACCCTCCCGGGACCGTCCTTCCCAACTATCAGGCCCTGGAGCTGCCGGTAGCGGAGAGGTTCTGCTACCAGGAGCAGATCACCATCCCCCATAGCGTGCTGGTGGGAGGGGTACCGATGGCGGAGGCGGTACTGGCGGCGGTGAAGAAGGTGGTGGAGAACATCGGCCGGCTGCGCTGAGGTTTGTGCCCCCGAGCCCGTATTACTGTAAACTAACCCAACCTGCTGTAAGGTCAAAGGTGAGGGTGTGTTTGCAGAGACCGTGTCCTATCGTGAGAATGGGCGCCGGACGGCGATTGTAAGCCCTGATCCGGCGCCGCACCTTACCCGCCGTGGCCGCCTTCTCGGGTTGTTGGTCCTCCTGTTTGGTTTCCAGATGCTTTGCACCCCCTCGCGAGTGTGGTACTACCTGTTGGTGTCCTTCTCCGCGGTCATGATCCTGGCCTATCTGTGGGCGCGCGGTTTGGCC
>JBBQIE010000357.1:0-3672 GCA_038324625.1 Anaerolineae bacterium
CCTCTCGGTGCGGGTGGCCACCAGCATGGACGTGGCCTCCGGCCTGGGCGGCAAGATCGAGAACGCCTATGGGGGCACCAACGAGAAGGAGACCTGGGGCAAGAAGGCCCAGTGGTGCGACTACAGCGGCCCGGTGATGGACCGGACGGTGGGTATCACTATCATGGACCACCCGGACAACCTCCGCTACCCGACCGAGTACCACGTGCGCAACTACGGCCTGATGACGGCCAACCCCTTCGCCTGGCACGACTACAAGGCCGATCCCAGCCTGGACGGCAGCTACTCCTTGGAGGCGGGAGGAGACCTGGTCTTCCGCTACCGGCTGCTCATCCACAAGGGGGACGCTGCCCTGGGCAACGTCGGCGCCCGCTACCACGACTTCATCAACCCGCCGGTGGTGGAAGTAGTGTAGCCACCCCCCAACCCTATGTTCAGTTTCGATCGGCGCGGGCCTAGGCTCGCGCCGATCGCTTTGTTCCCTTGCCTGGCTCCGGGACCGAAAAACTTGCCCGCGCCGCCGGGGCTGCCATACTACGCCAGTTAATTGACACCACGTCACCCAGACGGAGTCTCTGCTTCTGCGACCGAGGAAACCAGCCTAGAGGAGTGCCGGTATGAGCGTCATCGAGGTCAATCACCTCACCAAGTTCTATGGCAAAGCGCGGGGCATCAGCGATGTCTCATACCAGGTAGAGGAAGGCGAGGTTTTCGGTTTCATCGGCCCGAACGGGGCGGGTAAGTCAACGACCATCCGGCTGCTGTTGGCCCTGATCCACCCCACCAGCGGCAGCGCCACCATCTTCGGCAAGGACTGCTTCAAGTACGGGCCCGAGATCCGGGAGGAGATCGGGTACCTGCCCTCGGAAGTCTTCTACTACGAGCGCATGAAGGTCAAGGATCTGCTCCAGTACTCCGCCAGCTTCTACCACAAGGACAGCAAGCGGCGCATGTTGGAGCTGGCCGAGATCATGGAGTTGGAGCTGGATCGCCGCATTGAGGACCTGTCCTACGGCAACCGGAAGAAGGTGGGCATCGTGCAAGGGCTCTTGCACCAGCCCAAGCTCCTGTTGTTGGACGAACCCACCGCCGGCCTCGATCCCCTGATGCAGCAGCGGTTCTTCCAACTGGTCCGAGAGGAGAACCAGCGCGGGGCGACGGTCTTCTTCTCCTCCCACATCCTGGGCGAAGTGCAGCGGATGTGCAGCCGGGTGGCCATCATCAAGGAAGGTCGAATCGTCGAGATCGCCGACATCCGCACCCTCCAGCAGAACAATTACAAGAAAGTGCGGGTGCAGACCAACGGGCTCGACCCGGCCTACTTCGATATCCCGGGGGTGACCAACCTAGAGCAGGGGAACGGCACGGTGCGCTTCTTCTTCAAGGGCGACGTCAACACTGTCATGCGCAAGATCGCCGGCATTGACGTCTCCGATGCCACCATCGAGGAGCCGACCCTGGAAGAGATCTTCATGCACTACTACGAGTAGGATGATGACGATGAGTGGCACCATTTTCCGGCACGAACTTGGCATGTACCGGCGGTCGGTGATCACCTGGTCGCTATCCATTGCCGCCCTGATACTGGTCTTCGTCTCCCTGTTCTCGTCGTTCGCTGAGGATGCGGCGCTAATCAACGAGATGATGGCCAACTTCCCGCCGGCGCTGCTCAGCGCCTTCGGCATGAACGGCATGGACCTGTCAACCGTTCTGGGCTACTTCAGCTTCCTCTTCCTCTTCGTGCAGCTCTGTCTGGCGATCCAAGCGGCGAACTACGGGTTGTCGTTGGTGTCTATCGAGGAGAGGGAGTGGACGGCCGACTTCCTATTGGCCAAGCCGGTGGGGCGCCCGCGGATCCTGACCAGCAAGCTGATCGCCGCCCTGGTCGCTCTGGGCATCACCGACGTCGTCGTCTGGGTCAGCAGCGTGGTTCTCCTCCGCCTCTTCAAGGGGGAGGCCACCTATGAAACCAGTTCGCTGCTGCTCCTGCTCCTGAGCATCGTGCCTTTCCAGCTCTTCTTCTTGGCGGTGGGCCTGGTGGTGTCCCTCCTCATGAAGCGGGTCCGGAGCGTGACCCCCTACGCCATGGCCCTCGGCTTCGGGATGTACGTGCTGAGCGCCTTTGGCGACCTGCTCGGGGAGAGCGTGCTGGAGAAGATAACGCCCTTCAAGCACTTCGACGCCAGTTACATCATCCAGCACCGGGCCTATGATTTGCCCTTGGTGCTGGTCAGTATCGTGGTCATCGTGGTCTCGGTGGTGGCCAGCTATGGGCTCTACGTCCGGCGCGATATCGCCAGCGCGGTCTGAGGGGGCTGTAGGTGAATATCTTCCTGAGAGAATTGAAAGCCAACCTGAAATCGCTGCTCATCTGGGGAGTGATCGTGGTCCTGTTCGTGGTGGTGGGGGTATCTAAGTTCTCCGCCTACGCCGATAACCCCGAGATGCTGGCGATACTAGACGACTTGCCGCCGGCGATGCTGGCGGCCTTCAGTCTGAAGGCCTTCAACCTGACCACGATCAGTGGCTTCGTGGGGATAATGTTCGGCTACTACGCCCTTCTCCTGTCCATTGCCGCCGCCATGTGGGGCAGCGACATCATCTCCAAGGAGGAGCGGGACAAGACCGTCGAGTTCTCCCTGACCCTTCCGGTCACCCGTCGGAGGGTAGTGACCGCTAAGGCCCTGGCGGCCCTGGTCAACTGCGTGGCTCTGCTGCTCATCACCGGGGGTGCTACCGCGGTCAGCGCCACCGCCTATCAGCCCGACAGCAGCTTCTATACGTTCCTGGCTCTGATCCTGGTGGCGCTGTTCGTCCTGCAGCTGGTATTCTTGGCTATCGGCATCCTTCTCGGCTGCGCCATGAAGCAGTACCGCCGCGCCGGCTCCCTGGCGATCTCGCTCCTCCTGGGAACCTACTTCCTCTCCATCATCAGCACTCTGAACCCGAGCCTGGACTTCCTCAAGTACCTCACTCCCTTCCGCTACTTCGACGCGGCTATGCTGCTCAATCAATCGCGGTTGGATCTCACCTTCGTCGGCCTGTCCCTCGCGATTGTCGTGGTGAGCATGGCCGGTGCCTACCTGACCTACGCCAGGAGGGACCTGTACATCTAACGACCGAGGACCCGGGGCATCGCTGGCTAACCTAACCCCCCCCGCCCCCTTCCCTGCGAAGGAAGGGGGAGCCGGAACTCCCCTCCCTACGACCTCGTCTCCCGGAGCAATCCCTCCTCATAGATGCGCCTCACTGTGGCCTCGATCTGAGGCTCCCGCACCGACAGGTCGGCGATGCGGTAGCGGGCCGACACCCGGGCGATGAGGTCGGAGGCGGTGACTCGGTCCGACGAGAAACGCAGGGTGGCCCGCGCTCCCTCCCGTTCCATCACCACCGCCCCTTCGACCTCGATGGCGGCGTAGTCCTCGGCGAAGTCCACTACCAGTTCCCGCTCGCCCCCGAACCGGCGAGTCAGCTCCTGCAAACGGCCGTCGAAGAGCAGCCGTCCCCGGTCTATCATCAGCACCCGCCGGCAAAGCCGCTCCACATCCGAGAGGTCGTGGGTGGTGAGGATGACGGTGGTGCCTCGCTCCCGGTTCACCTCGCCGATGAAGCCCCGGATGCGCTCCTTGGCCACCACGTCCAGCCCGATGGTGGGCTCGTCCAGGAAGAGGA
>JBBQIE010000358.1:0-3670 GCA_038324625.1 Anaerolineae bacterium
TAGGCGACGTTGAGTACCGCCTGCCGGTGAAGCCGCACCAGCTCCCCGTAGGCGGCCTTGTCGCCCTTCTTGGCCCTCTCGATCCAGGCTGTCTCGGTACACATGGGATACGCTTCTGATCCTCCGTCCTGGTTCAACCAGTTAACGGAGGCTGAGTTCGAGATATTCGGTTCTTGGCTGAGGATTCCGGCGGGAGAGAGGGGTCGGGGAGTTGTCAGTCGCCGCCGCAGAGGGCCCGGCCGACGTCGGTTCGGGAGGCGAGCTCTTTCAGCTCCAGGGGCAGCCCGGCCACCAGCAGATAGACGGCGTCGGCGTGGCGGGCCAGGTCCTGGTTGGCTCGACCCAGGAGGTCGCGGTAGTGACGGCCGAGAGGGTAGGGCGGCACCAGGCCCATGCCTACTTCGTTGCTCACCACGATGAAGTGGGAGCCGATCTGGTCGCGGGCCCGGAGGATGCCGGTGACCTCAGCGGCGACGGCCGCCTGGGCCTCGGGGAAGGGCAGCTCCTCTCCGTCCGGCAACATGGCGTTGCTGACCAGCAGCGTCAGGCAGTCCAGGAGCACTACTGACTCCCCGTCGAAGGCGCGGGCGATGGCGTCGCCGACGGTCCGTGGCGCCTCGAGGGTGCGCCAGGCCGGGGGGCGATCCTGGCGATGCAGGGCGATTCGGTCCCGCATCTCCTCGTCGAGGGCCTCGGCGGTGGCCACGAACAGAACATGGTCGTCGCCCATCGCCTGGGCCAGGTTCTGCGCGAAGGAGCTCTTGCCGCTTCGAGCCCCGCCCAATACCAGGATCAGCCTGCCCATTACCGCGTCCCCTCGTCGTCTGTATCCAGATAATGCCGGTCGTTGTGTAGAGTCAATATCCCCCCTTCCGGGTAAAGACACACCTCGGAGAGGGAGCAGTTCTTCAGGGGGAACTGCCAGCTTCTCTCGGGGGGAACCCCCAGGGCCAGGCAGAGAAACACGCGCAGGGATCCGCCGTGGCCGACCAGAAGGACGGTGCGATCGGGGTACCGCCGGATGAGGTCGTCGAGGACTTGCCCCACCCGAGCCGCCACTTGGACCAGGGTCTCACCTCTCCCGGGCGGCCAATGCAGGGGGTCGGCGGTCCATCGGCCCCAGTCCTCGGGGTAGTCTCTCGCGATCTCGGTGTGGGTTAGGCCCTCCCAGAAGCCGAAGCATATCTCGCGCAGACGCTCATCGGCCTCGGGTGGCAGACGGAGGTGTTCCCCCACGGTGCAAGCGGTCTCCCAGGCGCGCCGCAAGGGACTGGAGAGGATGGCATCAACCCCTTCGCCCTGGAGCCGCCGGGCCACCAGATGCGCCTGCTCCCGGCCTGCCTCTGCCAGCGGGACGTCTGAGGTGCCCTGGTAGCGCTTCTGTCGGTTCCACTCCGTCTGGCCGTGTCGGACCAACAGCACCCGAGTCATTTCAGCATCCTCAGAAAGCCCACTTGGAGGCGAGCAGGACCAGCACGGCCGTCTCCGCCAACTCGCAGGCGGCCCCGTAGGTATCCCCGGTGTGGCCGGGCAACCTCCGGGTGACCACCAGGGCCCACAGGGCCGTCACCAGGACGGCCAGAGTCAGGGCGGCCAGCCCCAGAGGACCGGCTATCACCCAGGCCCCCAGAACTGCCGTGATCGAGGCCGCGGCGAGCTGAGGCCGGTGGGCATGGTCCTTCAGGGCTCGGCCCAAGCCGACCGGGCGGGCGTAGGGGAAGTCCACGATGGAGGCGGAGAGGGCCCAGCGTCCCAGGAGCGGGGCCAGCAGGAGGGCCTGGTCCGGTCGCGGGGTGGCGGCCAGAGCGGAGTATCGGGCCAGGAGCAGCAGCACCCCTCCGGTCACGGCGAAGGCGCCTACCCGGTGGTCTCGCAGGATCTCCAGGCGCTTCTCCGGGGTACGGCCGCCGAAGAGGCCGTCGCAGGAGTCCAGGAAACCGTCGAGGTGGATGGCGCCGGTGGCGATCTCCCAGACGGCCAGGACGAGGATGGCCGCCAGCCCGGGAGGCAAGGCCCCTCGCAACAATCGGGAAAGGCCGACCAGCAGCAATCCCAGTAGGAGCCCGACCGCCGGGAAGTAGGACACGGCTCGGCCTAGGTCGGGGGGCGTGGTTGGGCGAGGCGTGGGCACCGGGAGGACGGTGAGGAACTGGGCCGCCGCCAGGAGGGCATCCACCTGACGCGAGGCCATTCGCCCGGCTCTCCTGCCCCAGGATTCGTGGGTCACCCGGCCCCTCGCTCTGACACTCCGGCCTCGTCGAAGGTGGCCATCTCCGAGAGTATCCGGCAGGCGGCCTCGGCCAGAAAGATGCCCAGGGCGGCGCCGGTGCCCTCGCCCAGACGGAGGTCGAGGTCCAGGAGGGGCTTGAGGCCGAGCCACTCCAGCATCACGGCCTGGCCTCGCTCCGGGGCGCGGTGGGTGGCGATGTGGTTGGGACGGGCCTCGGGGGCGCGGCCCACGGCGATCATGGCCGCCGCCCCGGAGATGAAGCCGTCAATGACCACCGGCTTTCCGGCGGCGGCGGCCCCGAGGATGGCGCCCGCCAGCCCGGCGATCTCGAAGCCGCCCACCTTGGCCAGCACCTCCAAGGCGTCGTCGGGGTTGGGTTGGTTGATGGCGATGGCTTGGTCCACCGCCGTGATCTTGCGGGCCAAAGCGGCGTCGTCAACGCCGGTGCCGCGGCCTACGACCTCCGCCGCCGGCCGTCCGGTTAGGGCCACGGCGATGGCCGCCGAGGGGGTGGTGTTGCCGATGCCCATGTCCCCGGTGCCCAGGATATCCAGCCCTTTTTCCACTTCGGCGGCGGCGATCTCGGCCCCGGCCAGGAGGGCCTCCAGAGCTTGTGCCTGGGTCATGGCCGGGCCTCGGGTGATGCTGGCCGTGCCGTGGGCCACTTTGCGCCTCACCAGGCCGGGGTCCGGCTCCAGGTCGGCGGCCACGCCCATGTCCACCACTACCACTCGGGCCCCGACGTGTCGAGCCATGACGTTGATGGCGGCCCCGCCGTGCAGGAAGTTGAGCACCATCTGGGCCGTGACCTCCTGGGGGTAGGCGCTCACTCCGTCCCGGGCCACCCCGTGATCCCCGGCCATGGTGATGATGGCCTTGTCCACGATGACGGGCTGGTCGTGGCCGGTGATGCCCGCCAGCTGGATGGAGAGTTCCTCCAGGCGACCCAGGCTGCCCCGCGGCTTGGTGAGGCGGTCCTGTCGGGCTCGAGCCCGGGCTTGGGCCCGCTGGTTCAGGGGGCGGATGCTCGACACCAATTGCCGCAAGCGTGTTTCCATAGTGTGTCTCCGGGAGGCCTCAGGGCGGGCGGGAACCGGCCGGAACCGGTACGCTCCTCCGCCTTTCCCACCGGGTGGGGTACGCTTCAGACAGGAAAACCCCTTGCCCGGGTGGCAAGGGGTAGGGAGTCGAGGTGGTGCATCCGCTCCTGTCCCCTATCCACGAGGCCGTGTGGAGCGCAGCGAGGGCGGGCGACCTGGCTCGATGCAGCCCCCAGGGACGGCGTAGCCGCCCGGAGACCGTACCTTACAGTTGCGGGACAGCGCCGGACTCGCACCGGCTTCGCCATTGTGCCCCGGCTTCCGGACCGAAGGGCACCCTGCTGCCTATGTATTTGGATGGGCGGGAGCATAGGCGGTCGGCTGCCAAAGGGCAAGGCCA
>JBBQIE010000359.1:0-3662 GCA_038324625.1 Anaerolineae bacterium
TGGGATTGACAATGGCCCCCACCGCCGCCACGTCTTCATGGGGGAAGCCCTCCATCAGGGCCAGTTCCCCCTTCAGGTCCGTCACCCGGTCGAAGAAGCTGAGCAGCCCAAAGGACGTCTTGATCTCAAAGCCGGCGCTGCTCTTGGCGTCCGGCGCTATGGCGCTCTCCGTGGCCTGGATCACCACGGACATGAGCACCACCGTGGTGATGATCATGGCGAACATGACCATGGCCATCCCCGTGCGGAAGCGACTGCTCAGGGGATAGGCGATGGCGGTCTTGAGGACCGGCGCCAGCGGGCCGATGCCGCCCAACACCCGGCTCACCCCGTGCAGCAGGCGGTCGGCGCTGAACATGATGACCAGAATTCCACCCAGGATCAGGGCCGGCCCCTTCAGCACGACGGAGAGGAGCGTCCACTGGGGGTCCTGCTGCAGCAGGCCGAAGCCGGTGTTGGGCAGCAGGGTCTCCCAGGGCAGCCCCCAAAGGAGCACCAGGCCCAGGCCCATGGCCGAGTAGACTATCCGTCGCCTCCGCTCCGTGCGCATGGATGTGGCCGAGAGGGCCCAGCCCAGGCTCAGCAGCCCGCCCACCAGTGCCAAGGAGAGGGCGACCAGCAGCAGGGTGCCCGACTGTCCGCCGTCCATGGTGAAGTAGATCCACGCGCCCCCGGCCACGGTCAGCGGGCCGGTGATCAGCCGTCCGATCAGCTTACCTATGCCCCGACCGCTCCCTTCCGGTTCCGGGGTGTCTCGGATGGCGGAGACGATGTTCAGGCGACTGACCCGCCAGGAGGAGAGGGTGACCACGGCGAAGGTCAGGAGCACTCCCAGGGAGTAGGCGATCAACACCGAGGTAGGGGCCACGTTGAAGCGAAAGGTGAAGAGGCTGCTGGACAGCTCGCTGCTGATCTGCTGGGCGGCGGTGTTGAAGATGCCGCCCAGTAGGCCGATCATGGCGTAGGAGATGGCCAGCCCCAGGACGACGCCCAGGGCCGCGGCCACCAGATCGTAGATCATGCCCTCGGAGACGAACATCTGCACCAAGTGGCCCCGGCGCATGCCGATGGCGCGGGCCATTCCCATCTCGCTGCGTCTCTCCGCGGCCAACATGACGAAGATCAGGAAGATCAGCAGCACCCCGGCGAAGATGGAGAAGATGCCGAAGATGGTGAACACGGTGGTGAAGACCGTGCCCCCGATCTCCGCCGCCTCCACCACCGTGTTCTTGCTCAGAACATCCAGGACTTCCAAATCGCTGATCCGGCCCAAGATCTCGCCCAGACGGTCCCCGGCCTCAGGGGGGAGGGACAGGGCCCGCAGCCAACTCTGCATGTCCGGCTGGGCCAGGAGCACCCGCAGCTCCGGGGAGATGCCCGTGCCCTCCAACTCCGCGACCAGAAGGGGGGTGCGCTCGGCCAGATCTACCCAGCCCTCCCCCGCGGCGAAGAAGGCCAGGAAGTTGGTCACGTCCTCTACCTCCGGGCTGGCGGTGGCATCTCCGGTGGTCGCGACGGAGCCATCCGCGCCCGCCTCGACGGCGGCCAGCACCTCCGGTTCCCGCAGTAGGGCCACCAACTCCGTCAGCGCGACCTCGTTCAGGGCCAAGGCTCTCAGGTGCCGGGCCGCTTCCGCCGTGTTCTCCATGCCCGTGTAGGCGTCCCCGGTATTTGAGACGAGCACGTTGTTCACCCGCCCGGGCATAAAGAGCAGTTCCTGGGCCTCGTCCAGCCGCAGCATGACCACCGGCTGCAATGCACCCAAAGGACCGGCTTGCTCCACGATGGCTCGCACCCGGAAAGGCACGGGGATGGGGCCGATGAAGATGTCCAGCACGTCTCCCGGTCGGGCGTTGAGCTGCTCCGCGCCCAGTCTATTGAGGTAGACATCCCCCTGGCGCAGCTCCAGCCCCACCTGCTCCAGCACCCGGTCTATCTCCGTGCCCAGGGTGTTCAGGTTCACCGAACTGAGGATAGCGTCCACATTGATACCCAGCGCCGCCGGATCCAGCGTGCCCAGGCCCAGAGCCGAGAGGTCCAGGCCCTCAGGCAAGGGCGAAGCGGGGACCTGATCACCAGGCGTCTCCCCGGTGGGATCGGCAGTGGGCGCACCGGTCACTTCAACGGTCGGTGTAGCGGATGACTCCGCCGTCGGTCGCCTCACGGCCGAGGTGGTGGCCGACTCACGAGAGGCTTGGGTGGTCGGATCGGTTCTCTGATCATCCGTGGGCGCAACGGTGGGCTCACCGGACGGCTCCGCCGGTGGCAGGGCAAGCTCGCCCAGAGTATCCTGGCCCTGGGTGATCAGGGCTCCGGCCTGGGCCACGACCGCGGCCACGCTCTCCACGTTGACGCCGATGCTGTCCGCCCAGCGGAAGAGGTTGCCGGCCTGAGCGAAAATGTTCCCCACGCCCGTGCGCAGGTCCTCCATCTGCACCGGCTCCCCGGCCACCGACGTGAGACCGAACTGCTCGTCGTATTCGTTGTTCACCGCCACTATGAAACCCAGGGGAACGCCCTGGCCGCTCGTCCGGTCTCGGATGATGGTAGGGAAGACGATGGAGGGCGCCAGCCCGTCCACCACGGCTGCGGTGGCCGGGTCGGCCTGGGCCTGATCTCGGAGTAGTGCATAGCGCTCTTCGCTGATGCCCGGCAACCCCTTCTGGAGCAGTCCCAGGATGCTGAGCAGGTCCCCCTCCAGCAGGCCGCCCAGTTCGGACCCGGCCAGGGCAGCCGCCGGATCATCCCCCGATTCGGCACTAGCGGCCAGTCCTGCCAGGGCCGAGAGCAAGGGCGGCGAGATCACCTGGTCAATTTCCCCGTAGGCGTCCACCGCGTGGCGGCGTACGGAGTAGGTCAACGTGTCGCCGATGCTCAGAGCGCTGACGATGATCACCGTGCTCATCGTCAGGCCCACGACGATCAAGGCGGTCTGGGCCGGTCGGCGGGCGATGTTTCGCAGGCCCATCTTGAAGATGATGCGCCGGCGCAGCCCCAGCAGCACCACGTAGAGCACCGCCAGCCCCAGCAGAACCAGGAGACCGGTCATCCACTGTTGGGCCGTACCCAGGCCAAGCAGAGCCATGGTCCTCTCCTATGCCTGGGCCAATGCTTGGGGCTGAAGCGCGGCCGGATTGCTGCCGTTGCCGCTGTCGGTGATCAGCCCGTCCCGCATATGCACGATGCGGTCGCACTGCTCGCCGATGGCCCGGTCATGGGTGACGATCACGAAGGTCTGGCCCTGCTCCCGGTTCAAGGTGCGCATGAGGGTGAGGAGTTCCTGGGCCGACTGGCTGTCCAGGTTACCAGTCGGCTCGTCCGCCCAGACGATGGCCGGCTGGTTGGCCAGGGCTCGGGCGATGGCCACCCGTTGGCGCTGGCCGCCGGAGAGCTCCGCCGGGCGGTGGTTGGACCGGTCGCTCAGCCCCACCGCCGCCAGCCCGTCCAGAGCCCGGCGGCGGGCCTCGTGGGGCTTGACTCCGGAGAGCAGGAGCGGCAGTTCCACGTTCTCCGCGGCGTTGATCACCGGGAGCAGGTTGAAGGTCTGGAAGACGAAGCCCATGCGCCGGGCCCGGTAGTCCGTGCGCGCCCGGTCGCTCATTTGGGCCAGGGAGGTGCCCTCGATCCAGACCTCGCCCTGGTCGAAGCTGTCCAGCCCGGAG
>JBBQIE010000360.1:0-3652 GCA_038324625.1 Anaerolineae bacterium
GAGTGCATCTCGAGTTGGGGGCTCGGTCCCAGTGTCAGGCCCAAGCCCGTCATGCTGAATGGAGCGCTCTTCAGCGGAGTGAAGCATCTTGGCTCACGAAGGCGAGATGTTTCGCTGCACTCAACATGACGTGCTGATACCAGGTGGCCGAAGGCCGAGTCCCAGCCTGCCCCGAAAATGGGATATACCCGGTTCGTGCGCCCCTTTGACACCCTCGGCGGGGGTTCCTATACTGGCCGACATTATGGACCTGATCCTTGCTCTGGACACTGCTACTTCCGTCGCCGGCGTGGCCCTCTGGGCCCCATATCGCCTCTTCGCCGAGGAGACCTGGACCTCCAGCGCCAACCACACGGTGGAGCTGCTCCCCACCGTGGCCCGGATGCTGGCGCGAAACGGCACCTCCCCGTCGGACTTGATGGGCGTGGCCGTTACTCAGGGGCCGGGTTCCTTCACCGGGGTCCGCATCGGCATCTCCCTGGCCAAGGGCCTGGCCCTGTCCCTGGGGGTGCCCCTGGCGGTCATCCCCACCCTGGAGGTGCTGGCCTACACCCAGTCGGCCCGTTTCCTCCCCGCTCGGGTGGTGATCCAGGCCGGTCGAGGGCGCCTCTGCTGGGCGGACTACCGCTGGCATCACGGGCGCTGGCATCCCCAAGGTGAGACGGTCCTGGGCACCCTCACCGATCTGGTGGCGGATGTGCGGGAGCGCACCCTCTTCGCCGGGGAGCTGTACCAGGACGAGGTGAAGCTCATAGAGGAGAACCTGGGCCCCTCGGCGGTGATCGCCTCCCCGGCCGAGGGCCTGCGCCGGGCCGGCTACTTGGCGGAATTGGCCTACCGGCGCTTCTCCCGCCACGAGGCCGACGAACTCACCGTGGCCCCGGTCTACATGGCCACCGCGGGAGGAGTGGGTGGCTGAGCGGGCGGCCTCGGCCGCCTATCGAGTGCGGGCCATGGAGCTGGAAGACGTCGAAGCCGTGTCCGCCGTGGAGGGGCTCTGCTTCCCAACGCCCTGGCCCCCGGAGACCTATCGGCGGGACCTCCGCTATCACGGCAACTCCCACTACCTGGTGGTGGAGCGGGCCGAGGGCGATCATCGTCTGGTGGGGTTCTGCGGCTACTGGCTGATTGACGACGAGGCCCATATATCCACCATCGGGGTACACCCGGACTATCGCGGGCTGGGCCTGGGGGAGTACCTGCTGGCCAGCCTGTTGGGCGATGCCCACGATCGAGGGGCCCGCTCCGCTTCCCTGGAGGTGCGGGTGTCCAATAGCACTGCCCAGGCGCTCTACCTCAAGTACGATTTCCGGGTAACGGGGCGACGGCGGCGATACTACCGGGACAATCGCGAGGACGCCCTGCTCATGGAGGTCGAATCCCTCACCGGCGACCGCTTCCAGGAACTATTCTCCCGGCACCGGGAGACGCTGATGCGAAACCTGGAGGAACAGGCGGCCGGCAGCAACGGCAACCGGCGGAGGGCCGCCTCGGCCAACCCGGGCGGGTAGCACCAGCCGACTGAGGCTGCCCACCGATGACGAGGGCAGGATCGATACTCGTAGGGGCGAACCTCGTGTTCGCCCTCGGTGGCCTGGGCGAATACAAGATCATCTGTTCCAACTTATTCGCGCCCGGGGGCCAACCTAACCCCCCAACCCCCTTCCCTGCGAAGGAAGGGGGAGCCGAGTCACCCCTCCCTTTTCAGGGGAGGGGCCGGGGGAGAGGTTCTCCGCCCCGCGAGAGGCCAGGGGACCGTCGGAAAGCTGGATTAGTTGGAACAGATGATACAAGATTCGCCCCTACGGCCAATGCACCATCAACGTCATGCTGAATGGAGCGCTCCTCAGCGGAGTGAAGCATCTAGGCTCACGCACGGCAAGATGTTTCGCTGCGCTCAACATGACGTGAGGGCACCGAAGGGGTGACGTGATCTGCGGCGGCCGAGGCGCAGCCCTCATCCTGCCCCGAAGATGAGACACACACGTCATCTGGGAGATCCCCACCGCTTCCACCATGGGAGGAACCATGCCCGAAGTCCCCAACAACCTGCCGGACCTACACAAGCAGGTGCTCACCTGTCAATGGTGCGACCTGGCCCGATCTCGGACTCTGGCCGTGCCCGGGGCCGGCGACCCCGAGGCCCGGATCATGTTCGTGGGGGAGGCGCCCGGCTTCCATGAGGACCGGCAGGGGCTGCCCTTCGTGGGGGCCGCCGGCCGGCTACTGGATGAACTCCTGGAGGGGATCGGGCTGGATCGCCCGGACGTCTTCATCACCAACATCGTCAAGTGCCGACCGCCCAACAACCGTGAGCCCGAGCCGGTGGAGATGGCGGCCTGCTCCCCCTACCTGGAGAAACAGGTGGAACTGGTCAACCCGGAGATCCTGGCCACCCTGGGGCGGTTCTCCATGGGCCACTTCCTCGGCCCCGGTCTCTCCATCTCGCGGGTACACGGACAGGTGCGAAGGGTCGGCGGGCGCCTGATGATACCCATGCTGCACCCGGCGGCGGCGCTACGACAGACTCAATACCGAGAGGGCCTGCACGAGGACTTCCAGGTGCTCCGGCGCCTCCTCGACGGTGAGATCCCTCTCCCCCCCGAGGATGACGAGGACGAAGCCCCTCCCCCGGAGCAGCTCACCCTCATGTAGCCTCGCCCCGATCCGGGGCGGATCACCGACCGGCAACTCTGGCGGCCGGTGATTGATCGCCTTCGGCTACTCGGAGCCTTCCAGGGCGTCGGTGTAGCCCACCAGCGCCTGGTAGACATCCGCGCGAGTGCTGGGGTCAATGGCGGCCAGCAGCCGCCCGAGGCGGGCCCGCCGCACCTGTCGCACTTCCTCCAGCCGCACTCGCCCCTCGTCAGTGAGCTCGACCAGGACGGAGCGCCGGTCGTGGGGGTTGTTCACCCGCCGGACCAGGTTCATGTTCTCCAACCGGTCAATGATCCCGGTCATGGTGGCGGAGCACTGCCGGGCCATGTCGGCGATTTTGCCCATGCGCTCTCGACCCTCGTCGAAGGTCTCGATGGCGGCCAGGGTGACGAACTGCGGCACCGTGAGGCTGAACTTGGCCGTCTCCTCGGTGAACGCGGCCTGCTCTGCCATCAGCAGGCGCTGGGAGAGCTTCTCCAACGCCGTCGCCTGGCTCAGCAGCTCCGCATCCATGCTCTCCACTCCGATGGTACCCACCCGCTCCGATGACATGGAACCCTCCTCGCAATGTGGTGCGTAGACAGATGACAGGAGCGAATATATAGCTCCTTCTGGAAACCGTCAACTCCAATAAGGGAGCGTCGTGCTCGGCTATAGGCACCCCCAGACATCGGCGTAATCCATGTCGGCCCATGAATCTCCCCCACACCCCCGCCGCTCGCCGGCCCGACCGTCACCCTGAGCCCCCACCGTCACCCTGAACGAAGTGAAGGGTCTTGTCCTTCCACGGCAAGATGCTTCACTCCGCTGAGAAGCGCTCCATTCAGCATGACGGTTTGACAAACTCGTAGGGGCGAACCTTGTGTTCGCCCTCGGTGGCCGGGCGAATACAAGATTCGCCCCTACGGAGTGTAGTCATGGACTCCGGGCATGACGCCGGGAGGCATGGCGTTCTCAGCATGACGGCTTGGCTGCTGAGAAGCGCTCCGTTCAG
>JBBQIE010000361.1:0-3648 GCA_038324625.1 Anaerolineae bacterium
GACCGGTCCGCCCAGCGCGCCTGCACCCCACTTATCGCGGTATCTCGAAACCTGACCGGCCCCCAGACCCCGGACGAGCTTGTGCCTTCCCGGGACATTTGCTATGCTCTCCCAAGTTTCCCCACATTCGAGAATACTAAACGCGATTGCCAGGCTGGTTGGCTGACAGAGTTGTCTGACGAATGGGTTCTGCCGCTGTTCTCGCCGGGCGCAAGCCCTGAGACCATAGGAGGAGACCTACGATGAAACGTCTGACCCGCCGCACGATGCTGAGAGGCCTGATGAGCGTGGGAGCGGGTGCCATTGGCACCAGCGTCCTGGCAGCCTGTGGTGGCGCCGCCACCCCGGCCGCGACCACTGGGGGCGAGCCCACGGCCGCCCCGGCTGCAACCCAAGAGCCGGCCCAGACCGCCGAGAAGATCAAGATGGTCCACAGTGAGTGGGGGGACCCAGAATCCGCCTGGGGCAAGTACTACGCGGCCTACATAGAGAAGTTCCAGGACGCGAACCCCAACGTCACCATCGAGTACCAGTCGGTCCCCTGGGCCGACTATCACACCAAGCTCCTCACCCAGATCGCCGGCGGCACTGCACCGGACACCTTCGCCCAGAGCAATGTATACTACCCCAAGTTCATCTCCAAGGGCGGCGCCCTGGAGCTTCAGCCCTTCATTGATGCCACTCCGGACTTCGGGATTGACGACTTCATTCCCACGTCGCTGCGCCTGAGTACCTACAAGGGCAAGCTCTATGGCATGCCCCACATCTCCAGCGCCTGGGTGCGTATCTACAACAAGAAGAAGTTCGAGGAGCTGGGCATACCAGATCCGAACGAGCTGGATGCCAAGGGTGAGTGGAACTGGGAGACCTTCCTGGACGCCGCCATGAAGGGTACGGTCCGGGATTCCTCGGGCAAGGCAGAGTCCCTGGGCTTTGGCTCCCCCGGCCTAGACTACCTCACTTGCCATCACTGGATGTGGCAGAACGACGGCAACATGCTGTCCCAGCCCGACATGAACGAATTCGTGGGTAACTCGACGGAATCGGCAGAGGCGGCGCAGTTCCAGGGCGACCTTATCAACAAGTACAAGGTGTCGCCGGCCGCGGGCGAGATCCTGGTAGACACTACGTCGGACTTCAACAACGGCCGCATCCTGATGCATGATAGTTGGGCCAATATGTCCTACCTGGGCTTCGACAAGTTCGACATCGGCGACATCGTCTATCCGGCGATGGGCAAGACCCGCGTCACCGTCCTGCACACCAACTCCCTGGGCGCATACGCCAAGACCAAGTACCCGGACACCGCCTGGGACTTCATCGCCTTGATGACCAGCCCCGAGGGAGACCTCGACCAGGTGAACTTCGGCGGCGGCATCGTCCTGCGCAAGTCCAACCTGCCCAAGATGACCGAGATCAACCGCAGTCTCTACAACGTGGATCATCCGGAAGTTGTGGAAGATGTCATCGCCACCGGTAGAACCTATGACATCACCGAGATGTACAGCGAGGTCAACACCATCTTCTCGGCAGCCATGGACCAGATTACCAACGGCGAGCGGCCGGCTGCGGAGGTCATGGAGGAGATCAAGCCCCAGATCGACGGGGAACTGGCCAAGATCGAGGCCTAACGGCGCCTACGCTCTCTCTAGAGGAGGCCCGGGTTTCCCGGGCCTCCTCCTTCACGCCCCGAGGAGGTCGTAAGTGACCGCAGTCGCCCCGCGCCGAGGTGCCCCGCTGAGCCGCTTGGCGCGCAGCGAGACCGTTTCCGCCTACGTGATGCTCGCCCCCTGGATCCTCGGCATCATAATCTTCGTCGTCGGACCGGTGATAGCCTCCCTAGTCCTGGCTTTCACGGACTGGGACCTGCTCAACCCACCCACGTTCGTGGCGCTGGGGAACTTCCGCGAGATGTTCGGCACTGACCGGTATACCGGTCTCTCCCTGGCCAATACCGCCATATATACCTTCCTTGGCGTCCCTCTGCAGCTGGCTACCGCCCTAACCATGGCCATCCTGCTGAACCAGAACATCACCGGCATCCGACTCTACCGCACTGCCTTCTATGTCCCCTCGGTGACCCCGGCCGTGGCCAATGCCATCCTCTGGATCTTGATCTACAACCCGGAGTTTGGCATCGCCAACTACCTTCTCGGGCTGGTCGGCTTGGGACCGGTGCGCTGGCTGGCCGACTCGGATTGGGCCAAGCCCGCTTTCATCATAATGAGTCTCTGGGGGGTCGGCGGCACCATGGTCATCTATCTGGCGGGCCTCCAGGGAGTGCCTGCCCACCTCTATGAGGCCGCCGACATAGATGGCGCCGGCTCACTGCAGCGCTTTTTCAACGTGACCCTGCCCATGCTGACTCCGACGATCTTCTTCACCACGATCATGGGCCTCATCGGCTCCTTCCAGGTGTTCTCCGCCGCCTTCATCATGACCAACGGGGGACCCAACAACTCCACGCTGTTCTACGTGCTCCTGCTCTATCGAAACGCCTTCCAGTACCTCCGCATGGGATATGCCTCGTCCATGGCCTGGGTCCTGTTCGTCATTATCGCCTTCTTCACCTATGTCCAGTTCGCTTCGAGTGGTCGCTGGGTCTACTACGAGGGCGAACTGCGTAGCTGACCGAATCGCACGCAGAGGAGAGACGATACTTGGTCACCAAGACCCAGACTCTTGGCAGCTCCCCCATCCGAACCCGCTCGGTCTCGGTTGGCAGAATCGCTAGGCAGGCGGCCATTTATTTGGTGCTGACGGCCATCTCGGCGGCGCTGCTTTTCCCACTCATCTACATGTTCAGCACATCCCTGCAAGTGCCGGGCAAGGAACTAAGCGTGCCGCCCAAGTGGTTCCCGGCCCCCATCATGTGGGAGAACTACCCAGACACGTTCGTGGCACGGCCGTTTCACCTCTACTTGAGAAACACGCTGATCGTCGTGATCGGGGCCATGTCGGGGACGCTGGTCACCGCGAGCATGGCCGGATACGTGTTTGCTCGGTTGCGTTTCCCCGGGCGGGGGGGGCTCTTCGGGATTACCCTCATGACCATGATGCTTCCAGGCATCGTCACCATGATTCCGACGTTCATCATCTTCCGCAGTCTGGGCTGGATCAACACGCTCTACCCCCTCTTCGTGCCCGCTTGGTTCGGCGGCGGAGCCTTCAACATCTTTCTGTTCCGCCAGTTCTTCATGACGCTGCCGTACGAACTGGATGAGGCGGCTCGGATAGACGGCGCCGGCTTCTTCCGCATCTATCTGCAGGTTCTGGCTCCGATCTCGAAGCCCGTGTTCGCCACCGTGGGCATATTCTCCTTCATGGGACACTGGAACGAGTTCATGGGACCCCTGATCTACCTCAACAGCCGCAACCTCTTCACCCTGGCCCTAGGCCTGCAGACCTTCCGCAGCGAGTATGAGGTTCGGTGGGCCAATATCATGGTGGCGTCGTCGCTGATGACGGTCCCCTGCCTTCTGATCTTCTTCTTTTTCCAGCGCTACTTCCTGCGAGGCGTGGTGATGTCCGGCATGGCCGGCCGCTGACGCCACCCCGTACCCGGAGTTTGAGCGACATGAGCACTGAATCCATGACCTCTCGCGAGCGCTTGCTGGCCGCCTTTCAGTCCCAACCGGTGGATCGGGT
>JBBQIE010000362.1:0-3644 GCA_038324625.1 Anaerolineae bacterium
TGGCTGGAGATGGCCAGAGCCCGCACCCGCGTACCCTCCAGGCCGGCGGCGTCCAGGGCCTCGCGGGTGGTGGCGCGTACCGCCTCCCAATAGACCTCCGGGTCCAGCTCCACCGCCTCGGGGGTGGGGCGGTCCAGGGCATACTCACGGGCGGAGGCGCCCAGAAGGGCCCCGTCGGCGCTGAAGAGAGCCGCCTTCACCGCCGTGGTCCCCACGTCCAGGCCCAGGTAGACCGCCACTAGCCCCCTCTCAGCCGATGACCTCGACCCCCAGCAGCCGGCACAACTCCTCCAGGGCCCGCCGGTGGTCGCCATAGGCGATGATGTAGTGCTGCGAAAGGACGTTCTGGCCGAACTCCTCCACCGAGATGTCGGGCACGAACTCGATGCTGGGCAACTGGGGCGCCGGCGGCTCCCAGCCCGCCTCCTCCCACTTCCTGGGGCTGGTCGCCTCCCCGCTGACGATGTGCATCCGGTAACGGTCGCCCCGGCTGGCCAGCCGGCAGATGATGGCCCGGCCCGTCTTCACCCGCGACACGTTCAGGATGCCGTCTCTCAGGCCCCCGAATCCGGGCCAAGGCCGGACCAGCACCGGCCCCTCCACCACCTCGGAGGGCACGTAGTCGGGCACCCCCATGAGCAAGCTGTCCCGGAAGTACTCGTAGAACTCGAAGTAGGCTCCCACCTGGCCGGTCAGGTAGCGCACCATCAACTGGGTCACCACCCCCAGGCCGTCATTCTCCGGGATGGACGCCACCCCGCCCAAGTCGGCCAGGAGCATGAGGACCATGGCCGGGGGGAAGTGGAGCAGCTTCTTCACCCCCTCCACGTCCATCACCGATACCCCTTGGTAATCCCGCTGCCGCACCTTCTCCATGATGGAGAGGTACAGACGTACTCCCTTCTCCAGGGCGGAGTCGGGGACCGGCTCCACGAACTCCCAGCGTCGGCGCAGCTCCCCAATGACCGCCTCCACCGCCGCCTGGTCCAGGCTATCCTGGCCTTGGACGGCCTCCAGGAGGCTGAAGATCTCCACCTCCGGCCCCAGCACCCGCCGCAGGGACACCCCATCCACCTGAGTGCCGTAGAGGTGCATGTCCCGGTAGCCGACCATCCCCACCCGCGACTGCCGCAGCAGGGCAGCGGCCTTCACCACCCGACCGAAGTCGGCCACCCTCTCGGCGGCGGCGTAAGGGGCGTCGGGAGTGTCCCAGAGATAGCGGAAGGTGAAGCCCAGGCCCTCCAAAGGATCGCGCAGGGCGCTGGTGCCGGCCTGGTCGGCGGTAGTGATCAGCCGGTCGCCCTTGTACTCGCCGGTGAGACCCCACAGCACCATGGGCTTGTGGGTGAAGTCGCTGACCACGTTCACCACCGTCTGAGAAGGTATCCAGCCGGCGACGCAGATGACCAGGAAGTCGAAGTCCTGCGAGGCCAGCTCGTCGCGGGCTCGGCGCTCGTCTCTTCGCTCGGGGTCGTCAGTGACCAGGGCGATGGAGACCAGTTCCAAGCCTTGGACCCGAAGCGCTTCTCGGGCTCGCTCGAGTTTCCCCTCCAGCAGGTCCCGCGGGCTATTCACCTCTCCGAAGCCGACGAACCCGGCCTTCACTTTCGGCAGTTCCAAGTGCGTCTCCTCTGCTGGTCACCACGTACATCATGTATATTCGTAGGGGCGAATCTTGTATTCGCCCTCTGGGTGGCCCTGGGCGAATACAAGATTCGCCCCTACAGGTCATGGGCCTAGGGTTCGTGCTGGACCTTGCGTACATCGTAGGTGCTCGCCCTGCGACCGGCGCCCTAGCCAATCTCCTCCAGGAGCTCGACGGCGCCGTCCACCAGGGCCTCGATGCCCTCAATCTCCACCCGGTTGGCGCCCACCATGGTCTCGTACCCCTGCTGCTCGAAGGCCTCCCGGGTGGGCTGATACATGATTAGGTCGTTGGTGAGTTGGGCCACCACCGTGTGGCGGAAGGGCGAGCGCCGTTTGATGGTCAGGCCATGCTCCACGAAAAGCTCCCCGGCGTTGGAGGCGATGGCGAAGGGGCCCAGGCGGACGGCGTTCACCGGCACCGACAGCTGCTCGGGCATGGCCCCGATATGGCGCACCATGTCCTCGCCGAAGACCTCCTGACGGTTGGGCCAGCCCAGCCGATCGAAGGCTTCAGCCGGCTGGTTAGCCGGGTCGCGTCGGGGAACCAAGAGGTCCCGCCGGGCGGCCTCGACCGGCACCGGCCCTTCCACGGGGATGGCCCGCTCGGCGGCGGCCACCGCCTGGGCGGCGTAATACTCCGCCCCCAGGCGCCAGGCGTCCGTCCTGGGCTCGGGCAGCCAACCGGGCCCGGTGGTATTGACGTTAGCGCAGGCCCCGGGGGTGAAGACGGTGTTGAAGTGGCCGCCGTAGGTATCGCGCAGCCGCTGGGCCATGACCCCGGGATAGTCGGCGGAGTACTTGGTGCCGAAGTGGGTGTTGACGTGCAGAGAGAAGTTGGCGAAGGCCCCGAAGGGTCGGCCCTCGGCGTCGTCGAAGCGCACCACCCACAGCTCCGGGTCCACCGGCCCGGCGGAACCCAGGACCTGGGGGCACTTCTCCAGGTCGTTGGTCAGGTCGCTAAACCAGGTGTTGAGGGCCTTGCCGTCCTTGCAGAGCACCCGGCGGTTGTGGAGGCCGTGGTGGGCCAGGGAGCGGCCCAGGTGCATCCGCGCCGGGCGCAGGGCGGCCTCGGCCCTGGCGATGCTTTCGGCGATCAGCCCCGGGAGACTGGATAGATAGTCGTTGTCGGTAACGTCAAAGGAGTAGAGGCCCTCGATAGTGTAGGGGCCGCTGTGGGTGTGACTGCAGGAGATAAGGATGGACTGGGCGGGGACGCCGGTGCGACGCGCCGCCTCCGCGATGGCCCGGTCGCAGATGGCCCGCGGCAGCCCGATCAGGTCCATCCCCACCACCGCCGCGCTCCGACCATCGGCCTCGACCACCATGGCCTTGGCCATGAGGGGATCGTCCACCCCCACGTTGGTCCGGGGCTTGAGGCTCCCGCACATGGGCAGTCCCACTGGGGGAGTTATGTCTACTTCGGCGAAGCCGACCCCCAACCCGTCCGTTGGCATGTCCTTCCTCCAGAGTTAGGAGTAACCCAGCTCTCTCTCGGCCTCGAAGAGGGCCTCGTCAATAAGGTCCAGCCCCTTCAGGGCCAACTCGTCGCTCATGATCAATGGTGGGGAGAGGCGGAGGTTATGGCCCGCCGGGATCCAGGCCAGGCCCCTCTCGAAGGCCTTCTTGTAGGTAAGTACTCCCGCCTCCTCGAAGGGCTCCTTGGTGGCCCGGTCCTTGACCAACTCGATCCCCAGGAGACACCCTTTGCCCCGCACCTCGCCGATGATGGGATGATCCGCCTGCATCCGGCGCAGCCTAGCCATCATCAGGTCACCCAGATGGGCCGACCTCTCCACCAAGCCCTCCTCCTCTATGACCTCGATGGAGGCCAGCCCGGCGGCGCAGGCCATGGGGTTGCCCCCGAAGGAGGTAGAGGCGCTGATGCATTCCACCTGGTCCTTGTAGCGCTCGCTCACCAGGACGGCGGTGATGGGGAAGCCGTTGCCCAGGCCCTTCCCCAGGGTCATGACGTCCGGGACGGTGTCCCAGTGCTCCAT
>JBBQIE010000363.1:0-3641 GCA_038324625.1 Anaerolineae bacterium
ATCAAGATTTACCCCTGAAGAGAGGGCCATCGAGGCTTTCCTATCTCATCTCCGCGGCCTTCTTATTGGTGTTCGTTCTGCTCTTCCTAGGCTTGCAGTTGGGCGCCACCACCTCCGTGGACCTGGCCATGCTGCGAGCCACGCATCGCCTGGCGGCGCCGGGGACCACCAGGATCATGGTGGCGGTGACTTACCTGGGATCGTGGCCGGTGATCGCGGTGCTGTTGGGGCTCTTCGTCTGGCGCAACCGGTCGCGGCATCCGCACTCGGTGCGCACCCTGATCCTGGCGGTGCTGGGCGGTAGCATCGGCAGCTTGACCCTGAAGCTACTGGTGCGCCGGCCCCGACCGGACTTGTTTCCGGCACTGGTACACGTCAGCAGCTTCAGTTTCCCCAGCGGGCACGCCATCATCTCTCTGGTCTTCTATGGGTCTTTGGGGCACCTGTTGGCCGATCATGCTTCCTCTCCCCGGCTTCGAGCCGCCATCTACGTCGCCACCGGGTTGATGATCCTGGCCATCGGCTACAGCCGCCTGTACCTCGGGGTCCACTACCTCACCGACATCCTGGCCGGCTACGCTCTGGGTGCGGCCTGGATTTCCTTCCTGGTTCTGAACCAGAGGCGCCACCGATACCCGCGGATCTGAGAAGGCCTGGGGCGGGCTACTCCCCGAATAGCTCTCCCACCGAGATGCCGTAGTGAATGCGGCGGATGACCTCGGCCAGGAGGGAGGCCACGGAGAGGACGGTCAGGTTGGGGAGGCGCTTCTCCGGGGTCAGGGCCAGGGTGTTGGTGGTGATGAGCTCGGTGATCCCGGCGGAGCCCAGGGTCCTGGGGGCCTCCCCGGCCAGGACGGCGTGGGTGAAGGCGACGTAGACGTCGCGGGCCCCGTGCTGCTTGAGGATGTCCACGGCGCTCACCACCGTGCCCCCGGTGGCGATCTCGTCCTCGACGATGATGCAGTCCTTGTCGGCCACGTCTCCGATGACGGTGAGGGACTCGGTGGTGCTGCCCTTCTTGCCGGAGCGCCGCTTCTCCACGAAGGTGAGGGGGAGGTCCAACTGCTCGGCGAAGTTGCGGGCCTTCTTGGCGAAGCCCAGGTCGGCGGTGGTCACCACCGCCTGGCTGAGGTCCTTCTGCTTCAGGTAGTCGCTCAGCAAGTGGAAGGCGGTGAGCTCATCCACGGGGATGTTGAAGAAGCCCTGGATCTGGCCGGCGTGGAGGTCAATGGTCACCACCCGGTCGGCGCCGGCGGTGCTGATCATGTCGGCGATGAGGCGGGCGGTGATGGGCACCCGCGGCTGGTCCTTCTTGTCGGTGCGGCCGTAGGCGTAGTAGGGTACCAGCACCGTGATCTGCCCGGCGCTGGCCCGCTTGAGGGTGTCTATCATGATGAGCAGTTCCATCACGCTGCGGTTCACGGACGGATAGGTGGGCTGGACAATGTAGACGTCCTGGCCGCGCACGCTCTGGTGCAGCCGGACGAAGATGTTCTCGTTGGGGAAGTCCACGATATCCACCCCGCTCAGGGAGAGGCCCAAGCGCTCGGCGATCTCCCCGGCGAGTTCCGGGTTGGCCCTGCCGGCCATCACTTTGATGCTGCCTGTCACTGATCCCCCTTGCCGGAATCAAGATACTCGTCCCGAAGCACACTCATCACCGTCACGTCGTGATAGTCGCCGTCCTTGAAGACGGCCTGCCGGAGGACTCCCTCCTCGACGAAGCCGCACTTCTCGTAGGAGCGCCTGGCCCGGGCGTTGCCCCCATGCACGTGCAGGTACACCCGGTGGAGGTTCAGCTGGTCAAAGGCGAAGGCCAGCAGGAGGCGCATGGCCTCGGTGCCGTAGCCGTGGCCCCAGAACTCCTTCTCACCGATGAAGATGCCGGCCTCGGCGGAGCGGTAGCGGGAGTGGAGCCCGTGCAGGCCCACGGTGCCGATGTGCCGGCCGCCGTCCACGGTCTCGATGGCGAAGACGGTTTGGCTCTCATCGCCGGCCATCCGCTCGAACCAGCGGGCCTCCTCTTCCAGGGTCATGGGCCGGTAGAAGTTGAGGTAGCGCCTCACCTCCGGGTCGGCGATCCAGCCCGTGTAGCGAGGCAGGTCCTCGCGGGTCACGGCGCGCAGGCGCACCAGGTCTCCTTGCATGGCGGTCCCCCCTCGGAATTCTCGGCTCGGGCCCACGGCTCGAAGCCTTGAACCGCGAGCCGCGATTATACCGCTGACGGGCGAAACTGAGAAGATGAGCCTGTCTTGACGGGTGTGTCTCAACTTGGGCCTATTCCGGTCCCCAGGATCAAAGCCAAGCCCGTCATGCTGAATGGAGCGCTTCTCAGCGGAGTGAAGCATCTCATCCACGCGAGGTGAGACTCTTCGTTGCACTGCTCATGACGTGACGAGCGATAACTGGTAGGGGCGAATATTGTATTAGCCCGGCCACCCAGGGCGAATACAAAAATGGCCCCAACGGATCACGATTATGGGCTCCGGGCATGCCGCGAAGCGGCATGGGCTTCTCAGGGTGACGTGACTCGAGGGTGCGGGGCGCGCCCGGTGCTTCGGTGGCCGAACCTACCGGCCACCCATTCCACCCCAGACTTGAGACACATACTCCCCTCGCCGAAGGTGGCTCAACCCTCGGCGCTCACCACCTGACCGTTCTCCAGCCGATAGGGCCCCAGTAGGAGCCGGTCCTCGCCGGCGTGGGGCTCGGCGAGGGTGAGGCGCTCGCCCGTCTCCAGGAGGTACCAGCCGATCTCCAGGTAGTAGTCCCCGTCGGGAAGTTGTTCGGGGATGGACAGGCGCCGGGCCTCGATCACCGTCTCCCCGGGATGCCAGGCGGAGGTGGGATAGCTCCCCCCGCCGGGCATCCCGTCGTTGCCGGACCAGAGGGGGGAGTTCGATTCCGGGTGGGGCGGGCCGATGAGGTGAATGAAGCTGGTGTAGTCCGCTCCCATCGGCTCCTCGGCGCGCCAGACGGTGGTCACGCTGATGGTATTCTGGTGGGGCACCTCCACCCTGGCGGCCAGGGCCACCAGCCTCGGCCCCCCCTCCCAGCGGGCGGAGACGAGGGTCTCCGAGGGCAGGGCCCGGGGCAGGCTGAGGCCGGTCTGGAGGGCCACGGCGTAGGGCTGGCCGGCCCGATCCCGGAACAGGCGCGACTCCTGGGCCTCCGGGTACCAGGTGCGGACCTGGGATAGGGAGCGGCTATCCTCCCGAGTGAGGATGACGTAGTTGAGGGGGGAGTCTCCGGCCGGGGGAAGCACGAAGACCTGACGACCGTCGAAGGTCCGGGGACCACCGACGTCCCGCATCAGTAGAAGGAGGGTGGCGTGATCGGGCCGGACGGGGGTGAGGTAGGCCCACTCCCCGGCCAGGGCCCGGTCGCGCAGGTACTCGCTGATCTGGTAGATGCCCTCATCAAAGGCGTAGTAGAGGGCATTGCTCCGGCCCCACTCCAGGAAGTACTGGTTGAGTCCCTGGGCCGTCTGTCCCAGGAGCAGGAGGGGCACCAGCACCGCTCCGGCCCAGCGGAGGCGCGGGCGCGAGGAGAGCAGGCTCCCCAGTCGCCACAGCCCGAGGCCGGTGAGAAGACAGAGCGGGGGCACGGCCCCGATGGCTCGCTGGAAGCTGGGAGCGTAG
>JBBQIE010000364.1:0-3623 GCA_038324625.1 Anaerolineae bacterium
CGGCTTGGCTCACGGTATGGAGCGATCCACCGCCGATCATATGGGAATGCTGGCCACGGTCATGAACGCCCTGGCCCTGCGCGACGCCCTGGAGCGTTTGGGGGTGGAGACGCGGGTGCAGACGGCCATCGAGATGACGGCCATCGCCGAGCCCTACATTCGCTTGCGGGCGATCAGCCACCTAGAACGGGGGCGGGTGATCATCATCGGGGCCGGCACCGGCAACCCCTACTTCACCACCGATACCGCCGCCGCCCTGCGGGCCATGGAGATCGGAGCCGAGGTGCTCATCAAGGCCACCAAGGTGGATGCCGTCTACTCGGAAGACCCGATGATAAACCCGAACGCCAAGCGCTTCGATACTCTCTCCTACATAGATGCCCTGAACATGCGGGTGGGAGTGCTGGACAGCACCGCCATCTCCCTGTGTATGGAGAACGATCTGCCCATCATGGTGGTGGACCTCTGGCAACCCAACAGCATAGAGAGAGTGGTGACCGGCGAGCGGATCGGCACCACCATAACCGCCTAAGCAGCGACCCGGCGGAGCCTAGAACATCGGTCGAGAGTCGCCGTCATGCTGAGAACCCCAGGCCGCTGTCGCGGCCTGTTCCAGGGACATGACCGACGCGCGCATGGCAGGGCGCTCATTAACCGTCATGCTGAACGGAGCGCTTTTCAGCGGAGTGAAGCATCTGTGCTCACGTGAGGCAAGACCCTTCACTTCGTTCAGGGTGACGATAAGGAGCGCTCAGAGCCTACCCTAAGGGCAGCGAAGGGGTGACGACAAGCGTGCAGACGGGAATGCTTGTCGGGGTTCTAGGGATCGTGGATCCGACCGGGTGTCTCCGTAGCAGAGCCGTGGTCGAGCCGGGGGTCCTCCCGTCCGGCCCCTTGACGCCACAGGAGGGTTAGACACATGCTCAATGACGTCAAGCGCGAAGCGCGCCACCGAATGGAAGCCGCCATAGAGTCCCTGCGCTCCGATCTGGCCGCTATACGGACCGGACGGGCCACCCCGGCCCTCCTGGACCGGCTCCGGGTGGACTATTACGGTAGTCCCACTCCTCTGCAACAGATCGCCGCCATCTCCGTTCCCGAGGCCAACCAACTCCTTATCCGGCCTTGGGAGAAGACCAGCCTGCGCGCCATCGAGAAGGCCATCCTCGCCAGCGATCTCGGCCTAACCCCGAACAACGATGGGCAGGTGGTGCGCCTGATCATCCCCTTCCTCACCGAGGACCGCCGTCGGGACCTGGTGCGTCAGGTGTCCAAGCGGATCGAAGAGGGCCGGGTGGCCATCCGCAACGTGCGACGCGACTCCCTCAGTGACATGAAGGACCTCGAGACCGAGAAGATGATCACTGAGGACGACTTCTTCCAGGGCCGCGACGAGCTGCAGAAGATGACGGACGACTATATCAAGCGGCTGGAGCAGGTGGGCGAGGAGAAAGAGCAGGAGATAATGCAGGTCTAAGTAGGTAGCAGTAAGTTCGTTACGCAAAATCGAGCACCTGTCGGGCTGAAAGGTGCCACGGACTTTGTCCGACCTACTTAGAACGCCGTCAAGTATTACCATGTGAACCGCGGCCGCCAGTTCACAACCGACCGGTACTCCGTTTGCCGTCACCCTGAGCGAAGCGAAGGGTCTCGGGTTGCGTAGGCGAGATGCTTCGCTGCGCTGAGGAACGTTCCATTCAGCATGACGGCGGCTAATTGACCGATGTTCTAGGAGGGCCCCTTGGCGGACTTTCCGCCGGTAGAGAACGTTCCCGTGCATGTAGGCATAATAATGGACGGCAACGGGCGCTGGGCCGGCCTGCGCGGGCTACCCCGAGTGGCGGGGCATCGAGCCGGGACCAAGAATATCCGGCCCCTCTTGGAAGCGGCTGTGGACTTCGGCGTCGAGTATCTGACCATTTGGGCCTTTTCCACCGAGAACTGGATCCGCCCCCGCGCCGAGGTGGACTCGCTCATGAGCCTCCTGGGGGAATCCCTGGATCAATGGCTCCCGGAGCTGCACGAGAAGGGGGTACGGCTCCGGCATATCGGCAAGCTGGGGCGGCTGCCGGCTGGGCTCCAGGAGCGCATCCAGGAAGCGGTGGCCCTCACTAGGGACAACCATCGCATCACTCTGAGCGTCGCCTTCGACTACGGCGGCCGAGACGAGATCGTGCGGGCCGTGCGTAGAATCGTGTCCGATGGGGTAGCGGCCGATGACATCACCGAGGAGTTGCTCGCTTCCTATCTGGATACCTCCGGCCTGCCTGACCCGGATCTGGTGATCCGCACCGGGGATGAGTTCCGCACCAGCAACTTCATGGTGTGGGAAGCGGCCTACTCCGAGTATTACATCAGCCCGTTTCTGTGGCCCGATTTCGACAGGAACGAGTTGTACCGCGCCATATGCAATTACTCCCAGCGCGAGCGTCGGTTCGGCGGGATCTCCCTCGACGGGCCCGATTCCGCGAATCGCTAGCCCCACTCACCCATTGCGCCTCTAAGCACCAGGACACTCATGCTCAAGACCAGAGTCATCACCGCGGTCGTCATTCTGCCCGCCCTCGCCGTCCTCGCCTGGGTGGGACACCCTTGGCTCACCCTCTTTGTGGCCGTCGCCCTGGGGCTGGGGGCCTATGAGTTCGGCCAGTTAGGCCGGGCGGCCGGGCATGACGTTCTCCCGGCGCTGCCGGCCGTCTTTGCCGCCTGCTTGGCCCTGAGTGCCGGATTTGGGCAAGGGCGGTACGCCTCGGCTGTCCTGTCCCTTGGCTCCCTGGCCTTGGTGATCTGGTACGTGTTTCATGCTCACTCGCCCACCCGAACCGAGGCCTGGGCCATGACCTTCCTGGCCTCGGTGTATGTCGGGTTCCTGGGCTCGCACAGGGTGGCCCTGCGGGCCCTGCCTGATGGGCTGCTGTGGCTGGTGCTGGCGATCGTCACCACCTGGGTGAGCGATACCGGGGCTTTCCTTATCGGCCGGCAATGGGGGAGGCGCAAGCTGGCCCCCCACCTCAGCCCCAAGAAGACCTGGATGGGATGTCTCGGGGGATTGGTGACGGCGGTGGGCTTCGCCGTTCCCCTGGCCTACTGGGGCGGAGCCGGCGCCGGGCATGGCCTGGCGGTAGGGTTGCTGATCGGGGTGGTTTGTCCTTTCGGGGACCTGGTGATCTCGATGGTCAAGCGGCAGGTGGGGGTCAAGGACACCGGCGCCCTCTTTCCTGGCCATGGAGGCATGTTGGACCGGCTGGACACGTTACTGGTGGCGGCGCCGCTCATCTACTACTACGCCGTCCTCTTCGCCCTACCGGGCTAGGGCCGCAGACCTCTCTGGGGGGCGCCTACTTGGGGCCGATGCGAAGCAGCAGGCGCAGGGTGTCGCCGATGCGGTCCGCTTCCGGCCCGGCATCCTGAAGGCACCGTCTCACCTCGGCGTCGGCCAGGCGGGCCCCTACCTCCTCTAGCGCCGCCCGAGCGGCCAGGAACTGGGTGATCACCTCACGACAGTCGCGTCTCTCTTCCACCAGGCGCTGCAAGCCCCGCACCTGCCCCTCCAGGCGCCTCAGACGCACCAGAATGCGCTGGACATCGGCCTCCTCGTCTGCCATCTCCCGAGATCCGCTCGT
>JBBQIE010000365.1:0-3605 GCA_038324625.1 Anaerolineae bacterium
GGGAGGGGTTCTCCGCTCCGAGAGAGGCCAGGACACGGCCATAAAGCTGGATTAGTTGGAACAGATGATCCTGTGTGTTCGCCCTCGGTGGCTGGGCGAACTTTGGTGCGCCCGCTGCATCATGAAGTGTCAACCATGTCCTGAGACAAAGTGTCAGCGATGTCATGGTACCGGACATACAAGATTCGCCCCCACGGATCTACGGCGCGCTCCGGCGGGCGAGCTGGGCCACTCCCTGGCGGCCGCTGGTCAGCCAGTGGGGATCCTCGGCCTCCAGCCTCTCCACTTGGGCCTTCGATAGGCCGGTGGCCAGTTCCCCCTTGAAAGTGCGCAGCAGCAAGACATCGGTGGGGAAGCTGGTGATCACCTCGCCGATGGGGGTCTGGAAGGGCCAGTGCCGGTCCTCCAGGAAGCGACGGTAGTTGACGTCTCCCTTCGATATGACGAGGTCCGACGCCGCCAGGCGGGCGGAGAGATCGGGGGGTAGAGCGGTGTAGTGGAGAGGGCCGCTCCAGAAGGGGTGATCACGGACGATCAGGTTGCCGTCGTCCAGGGCCTGGACTAAGGACCGACCTACCTGAGAGGCTTCCGGCTGGGAGGCACCGGCGAGGAGGCCGATGGTGGCCCGAACCTCCTCGCGCATGGCGTCGGAGACGAAGAAGGGCTGGGGCTTGACCTCCAGCACCACCTGGTCTACCAGACGGGCCAACATCCAGGCCGATAGGTGTAGGTCGGCCAGTAGCTCGGGGCCGGAGTTGTCGCAGAGGATGGTCACTTGCCGGCCTGGCCCTTCGCGCAAGTGCTGGCAGGCCGCGTCCGTGTCATCTACCACGATGTCGGTCTGATCCAGGTGCGAGGGGTCGCGGCGGTGGCGTTCGGCGATGGCTACGTTGCTGAGGTCCACCCGGTTGCCCCAGAGGCTACGGCGCACCAAGGCGGCGAAGGCCGCCTCTTCCGGCAACCCCTGCAATCGCGTTTCGGTCTCCGCCAGGGAACCAAGGAGGCCGTGACTCTGCTCCAGTAGGTTGGCTTTCTGGCTGGCGAAGGGGTCGCCATGCCGTCCGGCGAAGTAGCCGATGGCCTTCAGGAGCCGAACGTAGAAGTAGGATTCGGCGAAGTACCAGGGCACTTCCAGCCAAGTCCGCCCTCGCCACCGCTCCCACTGGGCCAGCCAGTCCGACCGCAAGGGCACGCCCGGGGGTGGGGGGGCCACGGGCCGGCAGCGGATCTCCTCCCTCAG
This sequence comes from Anaerolineae bacterium, assembly GCA_038324625.1. Taxonomy (GTDB): domain Bacteria; phylum Chloroflexota; class Anaerolineae; order DRVO01; family DRVO01; genus JBBQIE01. The sequence continues at coordinate 1,241 of JBBQIE010000365.1, forward strand.
GTCGAGAAGCGCTCGACGAACCTCATCCTCGTAGGCGGGGGAGGTCAGCACGTCGGCGAGGATGGCCGGCTTGCGCTCCTCTATGGTCTGACGGGCGAATGACCCCGGCTCCGAGGTCATCAGCGGCGGCGGCAGGCAGGTCACGAGGTCCCCTCCCCGCCTAGAGGGGTATCATCCTGGGCTTGTCCTCGTCCTTCGGAGGGGCATCCGGAGCCGCCGCCTTCTTCTGGAACACCGAGAACAGGTCAATGGGCACGGGGAAGAGGATGGTGCTGTTCTTCTCCACCGCGATCTCGGTCAGGGTCTGAAGGTAGCGCAGCTGGATGGCCTCGGGATGCGCGGAGATGACGCCGGCGGCGGCGGAGAGCTGCTGTGAGGCCTGGAACTCGCCCTCGGCGTGGATGACCTTGGCCCGGCGCTCGCGCTCGGCCTCGGCCTGACGGGCCATGGCCCGCTGGAGGTTATCCGGTAACTCGACGTCCTTGACCTCGACCACGCTCACCTTGATGCCCCAGGGCTCCGTCTGCTCGTCAATGATCCGTTGCAGCTTCTGGTTGATCTCGTCCCGGTGGGAGAGGAGCTCGTCCAGCTCCGACTGACCCAGGACGCTGCGCAAAGTGGTCTGAGCGATCTGCCAGGTGGCGCGGCGGAAATCCTCCACCTCGGTCACCGCCGCGTCGGGGCTGATCACCCGGAAATAGGCCACGGCGTTCACCTTGACGGTGACGCCGTCGCAGGTGATGGCCTCTTGGGAGGGGATGTCCAGGGTGACGACGCGCAGGTCAATCTTCACCATGCGGTCCACCATGGGGAGGATGAGGAACAGGCCGGGCCCCTTCTCCCCAATTAGCCGCCCCAGGCGGAAGATGACGCCCCGCTCGTACTCCTGGACAATCTTCACGGCCGAGCCGAGAATGACCACGAGTAACAGGATAATGACCCCGAGGCTGGAAAAGAGCGCACCCACCAATTCGTCCATGGCATGTTCCTCCCGCTGAGGCTGGCGCTCCCCGGCCCTGAACGAGGCCGGAAGGGCGGAGCGTGAGGCATCTTAGCATGGCCCCCAGGGGCGAACAATGCCGTTGCCGCTCCGGGTTGGGAAGGGGAGTCTCACGCCAAGACGCCAAGGCGCAAAGGTTGGAGGCAGGTAGTGAAGATCACGAGCATCGAGACCCGAGCGGTGCGGCCACGGTGGCTGCTGGTGAAGGTGCAGACGGACGAGGGGGTGACCGGCTGGGGCGAGGCCACCCTGGAGGGGCACGTGCCGGCGGTGGCGGCGGAGATCCGTCAGCGGGCGGAGCAGTTGCTCGGCGAGGACCCCCGGCGGGTGCAACACCACTGGCAACGGCTCTACCGGCACGCCTTCTACCGGGGCGGGCCGGTGCAAGGCAGCGCCATCAGCGGCATCGAGCAGGCGCTCTGGGACATCACGGGAAAGTGGCTGGGGGTCCCGGTATACGCCCTGTTGGGGGGCGCGGTGCGGGACCGCATTCGCATGTACCGTCACGTGGGCGGCGACTCTCTAGCCGACCTGGAGGCATCGGCCCGGCAGGCGGTGGCGGCCGGCTTCGGGGCGGTGAAGACGTCGGTGTTCGGGGCCGGGGCCCGCTTCCTGGAGCCTCCCGCCGTCTTGGCCGCCGCCGTGGAGAGAGTGGCGGTGGTGCGGGAGACGGTGGGTGAGGGGGTGGACATCGGGGTGGACTTCCACGGAAGAGTGAGCCCCGCTTTGGCGGTGCCGTTGGCCCGAGCCTTGGAGCCCTACGGACTCATGTTCATCGAGGAGCCCTGCCTGCCCGAGAGCGTGGCGGCGCTGAAGGGCGTGGCCCGGGCCACCAGCATTCCCGTGGCCACCGGCGAGCGGCTCTACACCAAGTGGGGCTTCCGGGAGGTGCTGCAAGAGGGGGCGGCCGCCATCCTCCAGCCGGACCCCTCCCATGCCGGGGGGATCATGGAGTGCCGCTTCATCGCCGCCATGGCCGAGGCCCACTTCGCCGCCATCGCCCCTCATTGCCCCTTGGGTCCGGTGGCCCTGGCCGCCTGCCTCCAATTGGATGCCTGCACCCCCAACTTCCTGATTCAAGAGCACGTGACCCTGGGGGAAGGCTACCTGGTGGAGCCGTTTCGCCTCCAGGACGGGTACCTGGCGGTACCGGAGGGACCGGGCCTGGGGATCGAGGTGGACGAGGAGGCCCTCGTCGGTCGGGCCGACGAGGGCCTATGGTCCAATCCCTCGGCCTATGCCGAGGACGGCGGCGTGGCGGATTGGTAGCCGCCGGTTGGGGAACGCGGGCGCTATTGCAGCCACTCTTCCAGATGCTCTCGCACGAATTCGTCGTCGGTCAGGTGCGGGTAGGCTTCCTGCACC
>JBBQIE010000366.1:0-3598 GCA_038324625.1 Anaerolineae bacterium
TTCGCCCGCCCGGACAGCTACCTCAGCGGCAAGCTGGTACACAAGGTGCGATACCAGCTGGGGCAGGCGCTGGCCATGGAGCACCCGGTGGAGGCCGATGTCGTGATCGGCGTCCCTGACTCCGCCACCCCCGCCGCCATCGGCTACGCCGACGGAAGCGGCATCCCCTACAACGAGGGGCTGATCAAGAACCGCTACATCGGCCGCACCTTCATCCAGCCCGACGATCGCCTGCGCCGGGCCGGCATCGCCCTCAAGATGAACCCCCTGCCCGACAACCTCAGGGGCAAGCGGGTGGTGGTGGACGACAGCATCGTCCGCGGCAACACGACCGGGCGCATCGTGGACTTGCTGCGCGACTCCGGTGCGCGTGAGGTGCATGTTCGTATCTCCTCGCCGCCTCTTCGTCACCCCTGCTTCATGGGGGTGGATATGGCCACCTACGACGAACTCATCGGGCACCGTCTCTCGGTGCCGGAGATCCGGGGGCACATCCACGCCGACACCCTAGCCTATCTGTCGGTCGAGGGCATGGTGGCCGCCACCGGTCGCCCGAGCGGCGCCTTCTGCGAGGCCTGCTTCACCGGCTGCTACCCGGTGGAAACGGAGCCGGAGCAGACCAAGCTGGCCTTCGAGGCCCTGCAATGAGGGTCCTGGTGGTGGGATCCGGCGGCCGCGAGCACGCCCTAGCCTGGAAGCTGAGACAGTCGCCCTCCGTGGGCGAGCTCCTCATCGCCCCCGGTAACGGCGGGACCGGGGCCCTCGGCGAGAACGTCGCCGTGCGCTCCGATGACACGGCCGGGCTGGTGCGCCTGGCTCAGGCGCGGGAGGTGGACCTGACCGTGGTCGGGCCCGAGGTGCCGCTGGGCCTGGGTCTGGTGGACGCCCTCTCGGCCGCGGGCCGGCTCGCTTTCGGGCCCACCCACCTGGCCGCCGAGATCGAGACCTCCAAGGCCTTCTCCAAGGACTTCCTCCGCCGCCACGGCATTCCCACCGCCGCCTACCGCACCTTCACCGACCACGGCGAGGCGGTGGCTTACGTGGAGTCCCTGACGGCGGCCCCGGTTATCAAGGCCGACGGGCTGTCCGCCGGCAAGGGCGTCGTCGTCTGCGACGATCTGGACCAAGCCCGCGCCGCCCTGGACCAGATGATGCTGCGACGAGAGTTCGGCGAGGCCGGGAGCACCGTGATCGTCGAGGAGCGGCTGGTGGGGCAGGAGGTCTCCCTGCTGGCTTTCTCGGACGGCACCCGCGTGGCCACCATGATCCCGGCTCAGGACCACAAGCCTGCCTACGACGGGGACCAGGGGCCCAACACCGGCGGCATGGGATCGTTCGCCCCCGCCGAGATCATGACCGAGGAGATGCGGCGAGCCGTCACTAGGGACGTCATCGAACCGGCTATCGCCGGGATGCGAGCGGAGGGCCGGGAGTACCGCGGTGTGATCTACGCTGGGCTCATCCTCACTTCCGACGGCCCCAAGGTCCTAGAGTACAACTGCCGCTTCGGGGATCCCGAGACCCAGGTGCTCCTGCCGCTCTTGGACGGCGACCTGGCCGAGATCTGCCGCCAGTGTACCGTCGGACACCTGGATCCATCGGCCGTGTCCTGGCATCTCGGTGCCTGTGCCTGCGTGGCCATGACCTCGGGCGGCTATCCTGGCGCCTATCGCACCGGCTATCCCATAGACGGCATCGAGGAGGCGGAGCACAAGGGCTGCCTGGTGTTCCATGCCGGCACCAAGCGGGAGGACAGCCGGCTACTCACCGCCGGCGGCAGGGTCCTAGGGGTGACGGCCGTTGGCCCCGACCTGGACTCCGCCATCTCCACCGCCTACGATGGCGTGAGCAGTATCGGCTTCGAGGGCGCCCAGTACCGCACCGACATCGGCGCCAAGGGCCTGGCCTTCAGTGCCAGCCGGCGGACACCCTCGGAGCCCTGAAGTCCGCGAAGCGCGAATCCCAAGTCAACCTCGGTAACACCAGTACCATCGGAGACACGGACATGCCTGACCGAAACAAGAGCGCTTACGCCCAGGCCGGAGTGGACATTGACGCCAAGATGCACGCCTTGGAATTGATGTCCGAGGACGTGCGCTCCACCTACGGCCCCGAGGTCCTGGGAGGGATGGGGCGCTTCGGCGGTCTCTACTCCGCCGCTCGGCTGACGGAGATGAAGCGGCCGGTGCTGGTCTCCTCCACCGACAGCGTCGGCACCAAGACCACGGTGGCGGCGGGGGCCGGCTACTATCGGGGCCTGGGCCAGGACATCGTCAATCACTCCATCAACGACATACTGGTCCAGGGGGCCGAGCCCCTGTTCTTCCTCGACTACCTGGCGGCTCCCCGTCTCCATCCCGCGGTCATCGCCGACCTGGTCAGCGGCATGGCCGAAGCCTGTCGGGAGGCCGGCTGTGCCCTGATCGCAGGCGAGACGGCAGAGATGCCCGGGATCTACGCTGAGGGACAACTCGATGTAGTCGGAGCCATCGTCGGCTTGGTGGAGGAGGCCGACATTATTGACGGCCGCTCCATCATCCCTGGGGATCAGTTGATCGGATTGCCCTCCTCCGGTCCCCACACCAACGGCTATTCCCTAATCCGCAAGGTACTGGCCGACGTGGACCTCGGCCACGTCTTCCCGGAGATGAGCGTGCCCATCGGCGAGGCCATTCTGGAACCGCACCGATCCTACTTGGCCGAGGTGCGCCGGATGCGGCGGGGGGTTAACATCAAGGGCCTCATTCACCTGACCGGCGGGGGCTTCTACGACAACATCCCGCGGGTGATCCCCAAGAGCGCCGGAGTGCTGGTGCGAAAGGACTCCTGGACCGTGCCCCCAGTATTCCGAGTGATCCAGCGTCTCGGCGACGTCTCGGAGACGGAGATGTACCGGGTGTTCAACATGGGCGTGGGCATGATCGTGGTGGTTTCGGCTGACGAGCTGAGCCATGCCCTCACCCTCGCCGGACCCGGTGCCGTACACATCGGCGAGGTGCAGGCGCGAGACGGAGACCCGGTCAAGATAGCCTGAGCAACCCATCCCGAGAGGCCGAGGAGCCTTGACCTTTGAACAGTCCCCGCCGTACTCGCATAGCCGTGCTCATCAGCGGATTCGGCTCCAACCTGCAGGCCATCATTGACCAGGTAAGCAGCGGCGAGATCCCCAACGCCGAGGTGTGCCTGGTGGTCTCCAACCGCAAGGACGCCTACGGCCTGGAACGGGCTCGGCAGACCGGCGTCCCCGTCGAGTACTTCCCCCTCAAGCCCTACCGCGATGCCGGCAAGGCCCGTGAGGAGTACGACGCCGACCTCGCCGCCCTGGTGGCCCAGTACGCCCCCGATTGGGTGGCGCTGGCCGGATGGATGCACGTGCTTAGCATGGGCTTCCTCCGGCCCTTCGCCGGCAAAGTGCTTAACCTGCACCCCGCCCTTCCCGGCCAGTTCCCCGGCACCCATTCCATCCGGAGAGCCTACGAGGCCTTCCAGCAAGGCGAGATCACCGCGACGGGCCTAATGGTGCATCTGGTTCCCGACGAGGGCGTGGACGAGGGTCCGGTGATCCTGGCTCGACGCATCCCCATTCTTCCCGAGGACT
>JBBQIE010000367.1:0-3587 GCA_038324625.1 Anaerolineae bacterium
CGATGCCTCCGGCACCGACGTGAGCAACGAGCTCACAGAGATTTTCCTGCGCGGCATCGGCCACCTGCGCCTGGCCTATCCCTGTGTGGGCCTGTGCTGGACCCCGGAGATGCCCCGGCCGGTTATGGAGTTGGCGGGTGAACTCCTGGCCGAGGGCCTCTCCCACCCGGCCCTCTTCAACGACGAGGTCATCACCGCCGGCTTGATGCAGGCGGGGCTGCCCCCGGCGGAGGCTTGCCTCTACCAGCAGAGCACCTGCGTGGAGATCACCCCCATCGCCTCCTCCAACGTCTACGTGGCCAGCCCCTACATCAACCTCTTGCAGTTGCTGCACGACGTGCTGGGAATCCCCTTGCTGGGGGATGGCGACCCGACGTCGGCCGAGGAGGGTCACCCAGCGGACTTTCCGGATCTGCTGGAGCGCTACCGCGAGCGCCTGCGGCAGGCCATTCGGGAGGCGGTGATCTCGGAGAACACCAACCAGGCCACCCGGCGCTACCACGGGGGCTTCCCCCTACTCTCCTGCTTCGTCAACGACTGCCTGGCGCGGGGGAAGGACATTGACCACGGCGGGGCCCGCTACAACTGGATTGAGCCCTCCTTCGTGGGGCTGGCCAACCTAGTGGACGCCCTGGCAGCCATCCGGCAGCTCGTCTATCGAGACCAGGCCATCTCTCTCGATGAGTTACTGTCGGCGCTGGCGGGTGACTTCGAGGGCCGCGAGGACCTTCGGCTCATGCTCCTGAACCGGGTGCCCAAGTACGGCAACGACGACGACTCCGTGGACGAGTTGGCGGTGCGGATCACCGGCTGGATCACGGAGGAGATCCGGCCCTATAGCACCTACCTCGGCGGCCGGTTCCACTCCGGCTTCTTCTGTTGGGTGATGCACGAGCGCCTGGGGCGGGTCACCGGGGCCTCGGCCGATGGCCGCCCGGCGGGGTTTCCCCTGGGGGATGGCTCCGGTCCGGGCCAGGGTCGGGAGAGGCAGGGCCCCACGGCGGCGGTCCTCTCGGCCACCAAGTGGGATCACGCCCCGCACCTGGGTGGGATCGCCGTCAACCTCAAGTTCAGCCGTCCCCGCCGGCGGGGTGACTTCGTCCCTAAGCTGTTGGCCATCGTCGAGACCTACCTGGAGCGCGGGGGCTTCGAGGTACAGGCCAACGTGGTGGACCGGGATACCCTCCTGGCGGCGCGCGAGTGTCCGGAGCAGTACCGGGACTTGGTGGTGCGCATCGGCGGCTACAGCGACTACTTCGTGGGCCTGTCGCCGGAGATGCAGGAGGAGATCATCGCCCGGGCCGAGCACGAGATCTAGGGCGTGGCCGCTGACGGATTGAGGGGCCTCGTCACCAACGTGCAGCGATTCTCCCTCCACGACGGGCCCGGCATCCGCACCACCGTGTTCCTCAAGGGCTGCCCCCTACGCTGCTTCTGGTGCCACAACCCCGAGGACCTGCGGCCGGAGCCGGAGCTGCAGTTCTTCCCCGATCGCTGCATCGGCTGCGGCGCCTGCCTGGAGCGTTGCCCGGAGGGAGCGCACCTCCTGGAGGAGGGACGGCACCGGTTCCTACGGGAGCGATGCCGGGCCTGCGGGCGTTGCGTCGAGACCTGCGGCGCCGAGGCCCTGGAGCTCGCCGGCCGCTGGTGGACGGCGCCGGAGTTGGTGCGATTGCTGGTGCGGGACTGGGAGTTCTACCGGCAGTCGAACGGGGGCATCACCCTGTCGGGGGGCGAGCCCCTCATGCAAGCGGGGTTCTGCCTGTCGGTGCTGCAACTGGCACGTGAAGAGGGGTTGCACACCGCCATGGAGACGTCAGCCCACGGCCCTTGGGAGCCGCTGGCGGCCCTCCTCCCTTGGCTGGACCTGGTGATCGTGGACCTCAAGCTCCTAGACCGAGACCGGCATCTTGAGACCACCGGGGTGCCCAACGATGCCATCCTCGCCAATGCTGCCTGTCTGGGCGAGAGCGGCGTGCCCCTCATCGTGCGGACCCCGGTGGTGCCCGGGGTCAACGACACTCCGGAGGACATCATCGCCATCGCAGAGTTCATTCGTGGGTGGCCGAGGCTGATCTACTACGAGCTTATGCCCCTCCACCGCCTGGCCGAGGGCAAGTATCGCAGCCTGGGCCGGGAGTACCGCGCCTCCGGCCTGGAGGCCCCCGATCGGGAGCCCCTGGAGGCCCTGGCGGCAGCAGCAAGGAGCGTGGGAGTAGCGGGTGTCCGCATCGGGTGAACCCTGGGAAGCCGGGCTCGAACCGGTCAGCCGCCTGACGGCCCGTCCAGGAGGGCCCGAATATCCTCGGGGGACTGGTGGCGATAGAGGGCGAAGTCCATCCTCTCCCCCATGATGGCGCGGACCCGGGCGAGGAAGATATCGACGCCCAGATCCCGAGCCGCCTGGGCCATGCCGATGCTGAGCCCTCGCCATTCGTCGCTGGCGTAGGGTCCCTGGTCGCAGGGGAAGTCGGTGCATTCCCAGCAGCCGGAGAGCCCCTTGGCCGAGCAGCACACCCTCTGGTGGCAGCCCTCGTCTCCCCCGCCCTGCTTGCAGCCCGGACAGCCGTCGGCGCCGCCGGGGCAGGCGGTGCATACGTACCTGCAGTAGGCCACCGGGTGACGGGTCACATCTTCGTTCATGTTCATCTCCCTTGCCCGGAGGCTGAGGAGCTTCTGTCTCAGCCTCCGGGCACCTCACACCGACCGCAACGCACGTCGGCATAGCAGAAGCCTCGTTGGCGGCGCTCCTGCTGTTCCTCCACCCAGGCCTCGACCCCAATGGCTCGGAGTCTCTGTCCATCGCTCAGCAAGGTGGGCTCGCTCCTGGCCAAAGTCGCGATGTGCGGGCAAGGGTAGTCGGGGCACAGCGGGCACGTGAGCACTTCCCGCTCCAGGGCGCACTTGCGGATGGCGCAGAAGGGCGCGCCGCATCCTCCGCTCCGGCACCGCCGGTCATCCGGCGCCTCGGCCAGCACCTGCAGCAGCCGCTGGAACTCCTCGTAGCCCGCATGCTGCCGGCCCCATTCCTCGAACTGGGCCAACTCCAGTGACTCGATCAGTGCCTGCGCCCTCTCTGGTATCCTGACTCGCTGATCGCACAGGTCGCAGTACAGGCCGCAATAGGTCAACAGGTCCGTAGCGTTCATCGCCCTCCAAGTTCCCTGGTGTAGCTTCGATGTCGTCGGTCCCACGCTGGTGCGCCCAGCTACCCTGGCGGGGGTCGGCGCTGGCGCCGCTAGGACGGATTCCCTTCGGAGCGACGCATTGGGCGACTTCTTTCCCCTACTACGCCAGGACGTACTGAAGCAGAATCACGTTGTTGGGCGAGTTGTCGCCCTCGAAGTGCAGATACCACTCGCGCAACTCATCGCCGTAAGTGAGGCCGGCCTGCCGGATCCCTTGCATCAGAACCGCGTGAGCTTTCGGGTAGTGCTCCAGGCTTCCCCAGTACAGCAGGGAGGCGCACCGGCGCCCATCCACCGTACGCACCCCCGGGCATCTCTCTGGGGCCATCCCCGGCTTCACCGGGTAGCCGGCCTCCAGGTGCAGGCCCTCGTCGGCGAAGCGACAGACCAGCACCACCG
>JBBQIE010000368.1:0-3568 GCA_038324625.1 Anaerolineae bacterium
GAACGCGCCCATCCTCCAGGAGGCCATATTGCCATCCCCCACAACGGACATGGACCCGACGGCCAAGTCACGGGAGGTACACGCTCGCCTGCGCGCCCAGTACGGCCTGCCGGTCAATGATCACCCCTCCGACCCCACCGAGGAGTTGGTGCGCACCATTCTCTCCCAAAACACCAATGACGTGAATCGCGACCGAGCCTTCACGGCCATGCGGTCCCAGTACCCCACTTGGGAGGAGGTGGCGGCGGCGGCCCCTTCAGCACTGGCGGACGCCATCCGCCCCGGAGGGCTGGCAGACACGAAGGCACCCCGCATCCAAAACGCTCTGACGGAGATTGCCGCCCGGGCCGGCGACTACGACCTCTCATTCGTCTGCCACATGCCTCTCGATGAAGCTCGCCGCTGGTTGACGGCGCTACCCGGAGTGGGCCCCAAGACCGCCGCCTGCGTGCTGCTCTTCTCCTGCGGCAAGCCGGTGATGCCCGTGGACACCCACGTCCTGCGAGTGAGCACCCGCCTGGGGCTATTGCCCGAGGGCACCACCGCCGGGGCCGCCCATGACGAGATGACCTCGAAAGTGGAGCCGGGCCTCGTCTACCCTCTGCACATCAACCTCATCCGGCACGGGCGGCGAGTCTGCCGGCCCCGCCGGCCCGCCTGCGGCACCTGCGTCCTCCAGGACCTCTGCCGCTACGCGGCTGAGCAAGAGTAGGACGTCAATAGCTAACGAGAACGGGTCACCTCGCGGCGACCCGTTCTCGTTAGCACGATTCGGATAGGAGCCTAGTCTCCGCTAGACCCTCTTGGGGGTAACGCCCTTATTCACCTGCGCCGGAAGGGGCTCGCCCTTGAGGCCGGCGATCAGGTTGTCGGCGGCGATCTCGGACATCTGGCCGCGGGTCTCGATGGAGGCACTGGCGATGTGCGGGCAGACGATGTAGTTGGGCAGAGTCAGCAAGGGATCGTCCATGTGGATCGGCTCCGGATCGGTGACGTCCACCGCGCAGTAGGCGATGTCCCCATCCCGCAGGGCCACGTAGAGGTCCTTGGCGTTGATGATGGGCCCACGAGCGCTATTGACGAGAACAGCGGTGTTCTTCATCTGCTTGAACCGCTTGGCGTTCAGCATCCCCTCGGTGTCCGGGGTCAGCGGAGTATGGATGCTCAAGAAGTCCGCCTGCTCGAAGAGAGTATCAAGATCCACGTACTCGATCCCCAGATCCTGCTCGATGTCCTCACGCCGGAAGGGGTCGTAGTAGATGACCCGCATGTTGAAGCCCTTGGCGCGCTCAGCCATGGCCGACCCGATCCGGCCCAGGCCGAGCAGGCCGAGAGTCGCCCCGTAAATGTCGCGGCCCAGCAACAGCATGGGGCCCCAGGTGCGCCACTTGCCGGCGCGCACGTAGTCCATCCCCTCGACCACTCGGCGTGCCGCCGACATCAGGAGGGTGAAGGCGAAATCGGCGGTGGTGTCGGTGAGGACGCCGGGGGTGTTGCCCACGGCTACGCCCCGCTTGGTGCAGGCATCCACGTCAATGTTGTCGAAGCCCACCGCGTAGTTGGCCACCACCCGCAACTTGGGGGCCTGGTCCAGCAATTCCCCGTCCACCTGATCGGTGAGCAGTGATAGCAGCCCCTCGCAGTCCTTCACCTTCTCCAACAGGACTTCCCGCGAGGGCGGGAGTTCCTCTTCCCATACTTCGGCGTCGCAGAAATCGAGAACCTTAGACAGCCCTCGATCGGGGATGCGGCGTGTGACAAATACCTTCGGCTTCATGGCACAACTCCCTTTGATATTGAGGCACGTCAATGCAGCGGCGCGGACAGTGCCGGGAGAGTATAGGGCTCATCCGTGCCCGCGTCAACGGAAGCGAACAAGCACCGAATCACTCTGTATCCCCGGGGTGGCGGGTGCCGGGGATCGCGCCCCATCAGGAAGGCTCCGACGGCTCCAGCAGGTTCTCGCCCTCCTCAGCCGTTCGTGATTGCCGGGCCTGTTCCTGAATCTCATCCGCTTGACTGGTCAACCCTCCCTCGGCACTGGTGGCCACGGTAGCCGGCTCATCGGCAGCCTGCTGCTCCTTCTGGCGGCGCTGCCGATCCAGTTCCTCACCGGCAGCCTTGGTCTCCAGCAAGTGTACCGGCACCCCGTCCGGGAAAATGAGCTCTCGAGCCGGGTCGGGCATGGACACCCCCGCCGCCTGGTAGGCCCGCTTGATCAACCGCATCACCGAAGACCGCACCTTGAGCCAGCTATACTGACTGACGTCCACCCAAAAGTAGATGCGCAGGTTGACGGTGGCGCTTCCCATGCTATCCACCAACACCCAGGGTTCCGGATCCTCCAGCACCGCCGGGTGCTCCGCCAGGACTTTGAGGGCCAATTCCTGGGCGGGAAGGATAGGGTCGTCGTATCCGATGCCGATCACGAAATCCTCTCGGCGCTTGGGGTTGCTGGTGTAGTTGTGGAGGTTGCTCTTGTAGACGGTGGCGTTGGGAATCTGGACCCGACTACCGTTGAGGGCCACCAGCACCGTGGCCCGAGTAGTCAGTCTCTCCACGTAGCCTTCCACCCCGGCGATGTCCACCAAGTCCCCGGTGCGGAAAGGGTCTTGGAGGCTGAGGAAGATACTGGCTAGGAAGTTCTCGGTGATGTCCCGGAAGGCGATACCCAAGACCAACCCCAGCAACCCGGTGCCTCCCAGGAGAGTGAGAGCCACACCGGTTAGCCCGGCCACGTAGAACACGACGTAGAGGCCGAGAAGGAGAACCACCAGCCCCAGGGTCCGAGCCACGACGTTGCTTAGAAAGGCATTGGCCAAGCGCCGGCGCAGTAAGGAACGCGCCACCCCCACGCTCACCCTGGCCGCCCCCAGGGCCACCGCCAGTATCACCAAGCTGAAGCCGACGATGGGCATGGTACGCACCAGGCTTTGCCAAAGGGTGCGCAGACCGCTGAAGGCAGGTCCGAAGTCCCAAATGGAAGGCTGGATGACCTCGATCTGGTTGACTACCGCGGCCACGTCCTGAGTACTGCGGGCCAGGTCCCCGGCCCACTTCTTGAACTCGCTGGTATCCGTCCGGCCCTCCAGGAAGACTACCCCATCCTGTACTCGCACCGCCGGACGCACGTACCACCCCGTGGCCTTGAGGATATCCTCGAGCCGCTGCCGGATCTCGTCGTCCCGAGCCACGGGCTGCACGTCCACCTTTTCCGGCGCGGCGATGGGCGTCTCACCGGCCGTTACCGTCGCCGTTGCCGCCACCTCGCCCTGGGCCAGGGCGGGCACGGAGGCGCAGACCAGGCAGAGCAGCACGACGGCCGGGAGAAGGCTCACCAGCTTGCCGGGACGCCGGCAGGCATGGGACGCCTCCCTCGGCCACCAAAGGGGACTGACCAAATGGACTCGATCCATCCTATTCCCTCACGAAAACGAGTAGCACTCCGACAACCAACCAAGGCGGCGCTTTCCGCCACCAGACCAATCTCGTCGGGCTGCCGCCTGAGAGTCCGCGCGGGTGGCGCTGACCCTTTCGATGGCCAACAGCATGGCATCGGATGGGCCCT
>JBBQIE010000369.1:0-3567 GCA_038324625.1 Anaerolineae bacterium
TCTCTCATCCTCAGCAGAACGCGCGAGTTAGGCACCAATAATACGGGACGCCGGGTTGCTGCTATGAAGCACGGCTCCCGGTGGTGTACCGGCCTCGTGAGTCGCCCTGTCGGCAGTGTCCCACGCGATCCTATCCTACCCGCACATCGGTGGGCGGCCAAGGTGGGGTATGGATCGCGAAAAGCGCGAGCGGGGAAGAAAGCACGAAAGGCTGGCGTCAAACGGCGGCGGCTAACCCCGCCACCGGGCGCGGCAGGGAGACCACCACTTCGTTCCCCTCGACGTAGATGCCGGCCTCTCGTCCCACCGCCTCCCGCACCAGCCGCAGCATACGGTAGACACCGCTGCCGATCCCGGTCACCATCCCCAGGCGGTCAAGGAGCAGGTATACGTTGGGGTTCCGCAGAACGTGGACAGCACCCAGCTTCATGGCCTCGATGGTGACGGTGTTGGGCAAGCCGCCAGGGGTGCGAACCTCCACCCGGTCGTCATAGACGAGAACCCGCACCGGCGCCGCCACGGTGTAGTCGCGGTGGGCCAGAGCATTGATAACCGCTTCCCGCAGCGCCTCCAAGGGCAGTTCGTGGTGTGTCTCCGGGGCGAAACCCTCGATTCGATGCGCCGCCCGCAAGTGGAGGCCCAGGAAGCGAGCCACATCCTCGATCATCTGCGGGATGGTGCCCTCGATGCGCTTGCTATCGGACGGCGCCGCTGCCAAGTCCCTTCCGGGGATACGCGCCGCTGCTATGTGAGCATGGGGCAGGAAGCGTTGTGGTTCCTTACCCAAGAACAGAATCGTCGTCACCGTGGGGCGGGACCGGCCGCCGACCTCCCGCGCCAGACGCAGGTTGAGCAACACCCGCTCCGCCGGCACCTCCTTGGGAATGGCACCGGCGGGATAGGCAGCCTCGAGAAGGTCGCGGACGGCCGCCGGCTCGAGGTCCGCCAGGGAAGCGCCCGCCACCGCCACCTCGTCGTAGAAGAGCGACTCCGATGCCTGGAAGAGGCGCTGCAACTCCTCCCGCGATGCCTGTCGCCTGCCGGAGCTGGTACGCACGTAGTAGAGCCCATTATTGGTGCTATAGGGCCGCTGCTCGCCCTTGGGCACGTTGACCACGAGGACGGTGGCGCCATCCTCTGTCCTGACCGTCTCCTGCACCACGTTGATCGGCGGTCGCACGTTCTGATAGGCCACCTGGTCTATCGTCTGGGCTGCCCTATCGGCGTCCCCCACACCGGGCACCCGGCGGTCGTTGGAGACGCCCAGCACCAGTTGACCGCCATCGGTATTGGCGAGGCTGACCAGGGCGGCGGCGACATCCACCGGGGGGCGCACCGGCCATTGCTTGAACTCCGTGTGCAGGTCCTCCCAGGCGGCGATCCTTCGTTGCAGTTCGACCTCATCCATAGGAGCCTCCCGGGGCAGGGCCATACTCCGCCGCCCGGCGCCGAACGGCGTCCCAGTTGTCGTGCAAAGCCCGTTTCATCACTTCCCGCGCTTCTCCGCACGAGCGACTACCAAGGCCACCTCGGCTACCGCCTCGCGGATGCGGCCGGCAAGAGCTTCACCGTTGCTCATAGATCCACCCCCTCGCGAGTGATGGTCGCCTGCAGGCGGGGCGAGGCGGCCTCATACTCGATCACGTTCACCTCGATCTCGGTGTCCAGGTCCAGAAGGCGAGTCACGGCCCCGAAATAGTCACGGACACCCCAGGCAGCCAGGTCCACATCCGAACGGAGATGGTACTGGCCCGGGCGCAGGAGGGAGCCGTAGAGGACCACACGCATGGCACCGAACTCCTGCTTGAGGAGGGCGGCCCCTTGTCGCGCCAGAACCCAGGCGCGCTCGCTTCGGGCGGCGACCGCGCGCCGGTTCTCCGCCTGCAGGCGACGTAGGCCCTGGCGCAGTGTATCCAGATCAGTGCTCATAGTTCCGCGGCTCCTATTCCGCATGGACCCATTGTAGCAGGGCGAGGGGGACCGAGGCGACAGGCACGAACCGCTGCATCACCACCGCGTCCGGTGTGTCGATCCCCGCCAACCGCTGTCCGCCTTGTCGCGGCAACCGACAGTCAGCTATGGCCCAAGCTGAGCCCCGGCGGACTACGGAGAGGTTTCCCTAGCCTGCCTGGCAACCTTGATGAGCAAACGCAAGGCCTCGTTCACCGAACGGTAATCCGGGAAGGTTTCCACCACATCGGGGGCGAGCAGCACCAGATTACTACCTTCTGCGTAGTGCTCAGCGTATTTCCCTCGCACGCCACCGCTGAAGTCGTACTCGGGCATCATATCCGTCTCATCCACGTTCCTGATCTTCTTTACCCATGCCCTCGTCTCTGCCTCGCACCGCCAGCTCCGCCTCTCAGCTTACCCACTGGAACGCCCCAGGGCTAGAGGACTCAGCATGTCCGGGTCAGGATTCTCCGGCCAGCGTTAGGATACGCTGCCGGAGTTCGGCGGACATCCACATGCCGGCCTCCTCCAGGCGGCCCACCAGGGGCCTAATACACTCGGTCAAGCCTTGCGACCTCGCCTCCAGTAGGATGCCCAGCGTGCCCATGACGTTCAAGCCGGCAGCTTGTGCCATCTGCCGGGCAAGCAAGTCGTCAAGCAATAGGATATAGGTGGGATTCTCCAGAGCCAGAGCCACCGTGGCCAACTCTCCCGGCCCCAGGTCGGCAGTGAGCCACTCCGAGGGGAGCGAGTGAGGATCCACTATCTCCAACCAGGCTAATTGGCGGAGGGAGGGGACATCGTAGCCCTGTCGGTATCCCACCTCCAGCTCCTCAACCACAGCCACCGGAACCAGAATCCGGGCAAAAAGCCGAGGCAGCCAATCGAGGACGCCTATGCGATACAGATACAGCAGGGGGGAGGTGTCACATACGGCGTCGAGCACGACCAGACTCCAGGTCCTGCAACTCCCCTATCAGTGGGAACACCTTGTACCTTTCCAGTGACAGCAGGAACTCGATCCGAGACATGCCCGCGAGTTCGGCGGCCCGACCGGAGGAGAGACGTCCAAGCTCGTAGAGCTTCACGGCGGCCAGCATCGGCAACTCGCGGGCGAACGTCGCCGGGTCCACCTTTTCCGCTAGAAGCACCTTCTCCGGCACCTTTACTATTATGTCCAGCATCTCACCATCACCCATGACAACCCACCTCCTCGGGAGCAATCCCTTCGCCCCGGTCGGGTTGAAGATCGCCTCCAGCATTTCCTCGCGGCTCATGCCGTCTGCCACCATGCCCACCACCGTAGCCACCGGGAGGCGCAGACCCCGGATGCAGGGGACACCTCCCATTGGCTCCGGGCTCACCGTGATCCGACTGTGCGACATCAGGCCTCTTCCTCTGACTCCGGTCACATTTCACGGCCCCTCGCGGACTAAGCGGGCGGGATGGGTCTCCATCATGCGCCGGCTACGCCCTCCTCCCTCCTCATCGCTCTGACAGCCCTATCTTAGCCGCGCGCCGGCCGGGGGCCAAGGTGGGGTCTCTGGATCACGAAGGGAGCGAAAAGGGGGCGAAAACGCGAAAGGCTTGTCTCGATTGCGGGTGGCTTGCTGC
>JBBQIE010000370.1:0-3562 GCA_038324625.1 Anaerolineae bacterium
GACGAATCCCAGCTCACGCCGCAATAGCTCGTTCTCGGCTACCACTTCCTGCAGCGCCACCACCTCCACCGTCAGCTCCTCCGCTCGCTCCCGAAGCACTTGGTTCTCGGCGCGCAGCTGGTCCAGGTCCTGGAAGAAGACTCGGGCGTTGCTGACATTCTTGAGCAGGGTTCCCACGGTAGCCTGCGCCCGAGTGGCGACCTCCGACAGCCACCCCTCTACCGGCAAGGATCCGGACAGGCGGTCGCTGACTAAGAGCGCGATGGCGATGATGAGGAGAACAACCGGCAGAAGATCGCGCTTTCTCATGTTGACGGGCGGCGCCGGCTAGCGCCAGCGCCCGTCTCGGTGAGTAGCCGACAGGACCTTTCGGAGGGAATCCAGTTCCTCCAGAACTCGACCGGCGCCCTTGGCCACACAGGTAAGAGGCTCATCCGATACCACGACCTTCATCCGGGTCTCCTCGGAGAGCCGCTGGGCCAGGCCCTGCAATAGGGCCCCACCACCCACGAGGGCGATACCGTGTTCCATCAGGTCGGCCACCAGCTCCGGCGGAGTCTCATCCAGGGTGTTCCGAACCGCCTCCGAGATGATGTGAACCGGGCCGGATAGCGCCTCCCGGATCTCCACGCTGCTCACCTCTACCGATTGGGGCAGGCCGGTGAGGAGGTTGCGGCCCCGCAGAAGCATAGTTTGCTCCTGTTCCAGGGGATAGGCGGAGCCGATGGCCATCTTGGCCTTCTCCGCCATGCGCTCACCGATCAGGAGGTTGTACTTCTCCCGAGCATAGCGCATGATCTCCTCGTCCATCTCATCGCCGGCCACCCGGATGGAGCGGGCCACGACGATGCCACCCAAGGCGATGACCGCCACCTCGGTGGTGCCGCCGCCGATGTCCACCACCATGTTGCCGACGCTATCCGTCACCGGCAGATCGGCGCCGATGGCAGCGGCCATCGGTTCCTCTATTAGGTAAGCCTCACGGGCCCCGGCGCTAAGGCTGGCCTCGTAGACCGCCCGCTTCTCCACCTCGGTGCAGCCGCTGGGAATGCCCACCACCACTCGGGGGCGGGGTAGGCTTAGCATCATCTGCTGATGCACCCGTTTGATGAAGTACACCAACATCTTCTCAGTGGTGTCGAAATCGGAGATGACACCGTCTCGGAGGGGGCGAATGGCGGTGATGTTGGCCGGGGTCCGGCCCACCATCTGCTTAGCCTCGAGCCCGATGGCGACCACCCGCTTGCTCTTGGCCTCGATGGCCACTACCGAGGGCTCGTTGATGACGATGCCCTTCCCCCGCACGCTCACCAAGGTGTTGGCGGTGCCGAGGTCAATGCCCATATCTAGAGAGAACAAACCCAGTAGGGCGTTCAGTGGGTTGAACACGAAGTTGAACTCCTGGAGGCCAGGTTCCGGCTGCGCGGGCATAGGAGTGCCGGCCCTCCCTGTGCAGGGGCGATTATAACACACGCCCTAGGGCAGCAACCACACCTACGACCGCTATCCGCCGTGCAGGCGCCCTCCCGAGGCTCAGCCCTCGGGCAGTCTGCCGGCCTCGGCGATGACGGCCCGCACTCGGTCAGGGTAGTCGGTCCCTATGGAGTCCACTCCCATCTCGATCAGAGCCGCCGTTCGGTCGGGGTCGTGTACGGTCCAACAGTGAAGGCAGAGCCCGGCCTCGTGGCTCGCCTCCGCCAGGGCCTTGGTCACCCGCGAATGGTGGGGGCGCAGCGAATCGGCCTGGTACCGCCGCGCCGCCGTCAACGGGTCCGCCAATCCGGCGCTGAAGAGAAGGCCGGTCGCCACCTCCGGCTGGGCCTCCCGAGCCCACAAGAGGCAGGGATGATAGAAAGAGATGATAGCCACCCGATCCAAGAGCCCATGCTCAGAGACCAAGCCCATCGTCTTATCCACCAGGGACGGAGACGGCTCCGGATCCCCCTTGATCTCGATGATGATATCCACGCCGGCTGTCCCGGCGAAGGCCAGAGACTCATCCAGAGTGGGGATGCGTTCTCCCTGGAACTCCGGCCCGAACCAAGAGCCGGCGTCGAGCTGCTTGACTTGGGCCAAGGTCAGCTCCGCCACCAGACCGGTGCCATCCGTGGTCCGATCCACCCGAGCATCGTGGAGCACCACCACCTCTCCGTCCCTCGTCAGTCTGACGTCGCACTCGAAAGCGTGGGCCCCCACCCCCAAAGCCACCGACCGCTGGAAAGAGGCCACCGTGTTCTCCGGGGCATGCCCCATGGCCCCCCGATGACCCACGACCACCACTCGGCCGGTCCCGGCAACGGCATTCTCGATCATCCCTTCCCTCCGGACCTAACGAGCACCAACGGGAGCCACTTCGGCCAGGCCCTGGCGCAGGACCGACGCCACCCGGAAGGGGTCGCTGGCGATCACGCTGGATGCATACAACTCCATGGCCCCGAAATCTGCCACCCGGTTGGTCAGGTCCCCACGATCCACGATGCGGGCCATCACCGGGAAACCCTCCCAGCTCTCGGGGGTGTCGCCCAGCGGCGGCATGTAGAGAGCCACATTGAAGGATCGCACCCCCATATCCTGAACCATGGTGTGCAGCACCCGGTAGACCGCCGCCGCCAGCGATCGGCCCATCTCCGGGGCCAGGAGCAAGACCTCTTTCTCCTTTACCGGCGTGAGATAGGCCATCCCCCGGACATCACCGTCCTCCCAGGCCAGGCCCAGGCGATCGTGGACCAACCACAGGTCCGCGAAGAGATCCTCGCCCGAAGCGGTTCGGTAGCTCTCGGCGCAGCGACGCCACCACTCCACCTTCGCGTAATGGCTGTCCCGAGAGAGAGCCACCTGGGAATGACCGTGAACGATACTGGCTCCGCTCTTCCAAAGACAGTTCCACATGAGGAAGAAGTAGACGGCATCGGGGGCCTCGGCGTTGGCCCGCCGGGCCCACTCAAGGCCAGTGGCGAAGTGATCAGCCACCTGTTCCTCAGACCAAGAAAGCGGGTTGTGCTCGTCGAAGATCACCAAGCCATGGAAGCCGTCGTACTTGGCCACGTTGCTGGCGGTGATACTATGCTCTCCGGTCACCCGGCCGAAGACGTCCTCCGGGGTCCCGGTCAGCGGCTTACAGAACGGGCCACCCTCCGACGCCCGGATGATCTCCTCCAAGTCGTCGGCCACCGGAGCCTCGAAAGGTCGGCAAGACCTTATCTCGTTGAACAGCGCCCCTTCCAGGGTCACCAGGTTAGTGACCTTGACGATGTGCTGGGACTCCACCGCCTCCACCGATCCGAACTGCTTAGTGACCCATGGCCGCATGGCATCGGGCACCCGCATTCGACCCAGGGTGGTGGAGACTCTGAAGAGCCGGTCGAACCGGTCGGCATCATCACTGCCTAGATCATCAACCAATCCCGGCAGATCCAGGATGGACAAGGACTCCCCCAACAGACACCTCCACGCGTTCCGACAGCCCTGCATCGGGCCTTGACACTCCAATCTATCACCAGGCCACCCTCGGAGCCAATACCGGAGCGATCATGCGATCACGACACGGCTCTGATGAAGATTG
>JBBQIE010000371.1:0-3550 GCA_038324625.1 Anaerolineae bacterium
TTGAAGGGGCCGGTGCCGTTGAAGCGCCGAGCCACGTCGCGGGAGTCAATGGCCCGCCGGTCCACCACGAAGGCCACCGGATGGGAAAGCTTGGCCAGGAAGGAGGCCCGAGGCGCGTCTATCTCAATCTCGAGGGTGTAGTCGTCCACCACTCGCACTCCCGAGAGGGAGTCGGCCCGGCCGGAGAGCATTTCGGCGGCGCCTACGATGTCGCCCAGGTAGGTGGGGGCGACGGGAGAGCCGGTGGCCGGGTTACAGGAGCGCTCCAGCGAGAACTTGACGTCATCGGCGGTGACGGCGGTGCCGTCGTGGAAAGTGACGTTCTCACGCAGGAAGAAGCGGTAGACGCGACCGTCCTCACTCACCTCATAGCGCTCGGCGATGTCGGGGACCATCTCCAGGTCGGGGGTGGCGGCGATGAGGCCGCTGAAGATCTCGACGATGTACTGGGCCGAGGTGCTGTCCTGGCTGAGGGCCGGGTCGAGGGTGGGGGGCATGCCCCCGGGCAGGCGCAGCTCGCCACCCCGTCGCCTGGCCGCGGCCGAGGTAGAGCCCCCGGAGAGGCTGGTGTCACCGGTGATGAGGCCATCGCGACCGATGGAGAGGAGGCTGGTGGCGCCGCAGCCCAAGGTGGAGGCAAGGAAGGCCAGGCCGAGGGCGAAAAGGACCAACACCGTCCGGGGCGAGCGTCTGGTAATCACGGGGCAAACCTTCCTGCCAGTGTTGTTCGGGAGTGTGAGGCCGGTGGAGAGTCATTCTAGGCAAGCGCCGATGGGCAGGCAAACCAATGGTGGCTCAACCTCCCCGGAGGGAGTCTCACGCAAAGGCGCCAAGGCGCAAAGAAAGAAGGCGCGATAGGGGGCCTCCGGTGATCGCCATTATGCTCTAGGGAGCGAGCGTTGCCGGATCGGCGCCGTTTGTTGGGAGATTCCCTCTCTTCTGAGAGGGTCTCAGGGGCCAAATTGCCGTTGACGCGTCGTTACGAGCGACGTATACTGAGATGGTAACCTACCGAACTATCGGAGACGGGGGCGAAGGCTGCCGGAATCGGCCGGCAGCGAGGACCGGCGCGAGGCCCTTCCAGGTCTCGGCGAGGCCGGAGAGCATACTAGGAGGGAAGTGATGTCTATGTCGAAGCTCAATCGGCGTACGTTTCTGCGCGTTACTGGCTTGGCGGCCTCGAGCGCGGTAGCGGCGGCATGTGGTGGGTCTCCCGCCCCGACGGTTGCTCCCACCACTGCTCCCGAAGCCACTGTTGCCCCGGAAGCGACGGCGGCCCCGGCGGCTACCACCGCCCCGGAAGCGACGGCTGCTCCTGAGGCCACTGCTGCTTCGGTCTCCAAGTACAGCGAAGCCCCGATGCTGTCCGAGATGGTGGCGGCGGGTTCACTCCCGCCCGTGGACGAACATCTACCGGGGGAGCCCCTCATCCAGGAAGTGGTGGAGGAGATCGGCGAGTACGGTGGCACTTGGTACCGCGCGGCCGTGAGCGTCGGTGATACCGCGCTGTGGAGCCGGCTCTGTCCGGACGCGATAACCTACTTTAACATTCCCGGCGATCTGGTGCCTTCAATTGCCAAGAGCTGGGACATCAGCGAGGACGGCAAGGAGTTCACCTTCCACCTGCGCGAAGGCATGAAGTGGTCCGACGGCGCTCCCTACACCGCCGATGCCTATCTCTGGTGGTACGAGCACATCATGCTCAACGAGGAACTCACCCCCACCAAGCCATCTTGGATGCGAGTGGGGGGTGAGTACGGCACCGTTGCCAAAGTGGACGACTATACCTTCACCGTCACCTTCTCCACAGCCTATGGCACTTTTCTCGAGTGGATTGCCAACGCCGAGTGGCACGGTGCTCCCGGCCATTACCTGGAGCAGTTCCACCCGGACTTCACCGACCAGGCCGAGATCGAGGGCCAGGCTAAGGAGGCCGGCTTCGAGCAGTGGTTCCAGCTGTTTAACGACAAGAACAGCATGTACAATAACCCTGACCGGCCGGTGGTCGGCGCTTGGAAGTTCAGCACTTTGCCCGATCAGAACCCCATGATCGCCGAGCGCAACCCGTACTACTTCCGGGTAGATCCGCAGGGGAACCAACTCCCCTACATTGACCGCATCCAGTTCGAGATCGTCACCAGCGCCGAAGTGCTGAACTTCATGGCGATCGCCGGGGACTTGAGCTGCCAATCGCGCCAGATCAACATCGCCAACTACCCGCTCTTCGCCGAGGGTGGTGCTGCCGGTGACTATCGCATGATAATCTGGCCCAACGACGGTGGGGCCGATGCCGGTCTGATGGTCAACCAAAATGCCGGTCAGCAGGAAGGGGCAAACGAGCATCAGGTCTCTGTCGGGCAGTTGCTGCAGACTACCGACTTCCGCTATGCCCTGTCTGTGGCTGTGGACCGGGACGAGATCTGGAACTCAGCTTTCCTGGGCCTGGGCGAGCCCCGGCAGATGGCACCGCTCAAGGGCTCCAAGTACTATGAAGACGGCATGGAGCTCTTCATGACCGAGTTCGATCCCGACAAGGCCAACCAGATGCTCGACGATCTGGGCCTGGACAAGCGGGATGCCGATGGCTTCCGGCTCGGGCCGGACGGCCAGGTATTGGACATCACCGTGTCGGCGGTGGATCAGTTCGGTCCCTGGGTGGACTCGGCCCAGTTGGCCAGCAGCCACTGGAACGCCGTGGGCATAAAGTCGGTTGTGAATGTGGAAGAGCGCACGCTCTACTACACCCGCATGGCGGCCGGCGAGCACCAGGTGGCGGTGTGGAACACCGGTGGCAACGGCAAGTTGCTCATCTACCCCTACTGGGCCATGCCCTTTAGCAGCAGCAGCCGCATCGGGCCTCTGTCCGGCATCTGGTACCAGAGCGGTGGCACTCAGGGTGTAGAGCCCACCGGTGACCTTCGCCGGGTGCTCGACCTGTTCGATGAGGCCACCGTGACCAGTGACATGCCGGCTCAGGACGAGATGGCGCGAGAGATATTCCGCATCAACCTCAACCAGTTGTGGACCATCGGCACCGTGGGTGCCTCACCGATGGTAATGGGCTTGGTGATCGTGAAGAACAATTTCCGCAACGTGCCCGGCGAAGGCTTCCGGGTCTGGAACGAGGACTCCGTCCACACTCCGGCCAACTGCGTACCGGCGCAGTACTTCATGCGTCAGGCGTAGGCCAATAGCCGCATAGCACGGTCCGGGCACCGCCATCGTGAACATTGAGCATATAAGCGACCCACTATGCGACCGGACGCCCGCCCGGCCATAAATGGTCCGGGCTACGAGGAGCGAAGCCCACCTCCGTGGGCTGGGAAGTGTCTCAGCCGGCGTAGGCTGGCTTTGCCCAAGCGTAGCCCCGACCATTCATGGCGGGGCGGCCCCTCATGGACAATGACCCCGCTGATGTAACGTGGGCCGGTTATTCCCTCAATCTTCATCATGGCGGTGCCCGGCTGTCGTACGGCCTGGGGGCGGGTGGGCGCTGATCCCGGTGAGGCAGTGGCCGAGCGTGGCTGGATGGGTGACACTGCTTTCGGAG
>JBBQIE010000372.1:0-3539 GCA_038324625.1 Anaerolineae bacterium
GCGGCCTGGACCCTCACCTTCCTGGGCCTGACCCTGGTGCTCATCGTGAGGGCAACCGCCAAGGGGCTCGAAGTCCGGTGGCAGGCCCTCGGCACTGACTACTCCGAGGAGTTGCTGCCCTACGCCACCATCGTGGGCGCGGCCTTGGCCGTGATCGCGCTGGTGACGTCGCCATTGGTGCCGGCGCTCACCTCCCGGTCCACCTACGAGGCTTTTTGGCGAGTGTTTCGTGAGCCTTGGAGCAGGGTAGAGGATACCACGGGCCGCCTTTTTGGGGGCCTGGACTCGCCCCGACGAAGCAACTCCATGCTCGGCGGGGGTGCTACCACGCCTGACCCGTCAGGCGGGCATGCGGTGGGCGCCGGCATTCCTCAGGGCGATGACGTGGTGATGTACGTCAAGACCTCCGACCCGGCCCCGGAACCGTGGGCCGGGGAGTTCCGGGGCTCGGGCGGCGAGGTGCAGCCTCAGAGACACTGGCGGGGAGTCACCTACGACACTTACACCGGATTGGGATGGATCAACGGCGAAAGGACACAGAAGCCGGTGGAGGCGGAGGAACCTCTGCCGGTGGAGGGAGTGGAGTTCCGAAAGGAATATCGGCAGCAATTCCGCATGTCGGGCTCCAATCGGATTGTCTACGCCGCCGGGCAGCCCTACCGACTGGAGGACAGCCTGACCGCGACCCTTCGTGATGGACCGGATCTGGTCTCCCTATCCGGGCGAGGGTTCGAGTACGAGGCGGTGTCGCTCGTGCCCACGGTGACGGTGGCGGAGCTGCGGGCGGCGGGGGACGAGTACCCCAAGTGGGTGGATGATCGCTACCTGGCCTTGCCGCCTATCCCGGATCGGGTCATGGGAACGGCGAGGGAGGCCGTTGGTGACGCGGACAACGCCTACGATAAAGCTCGGGCTATCGAAGCCTATCTGCGGCAGTTCCCCTACGAGCTGAACGTGGCCCCTCCGCCCGAGGACGGCGACGTGGTCGAGTACTTCCTTTTCGATTTGCAGCAGGGCTACTGCGACCACTTCTCCACCGCCATGGCGGTGATGCTGCGCGCGGTGGAGGTTCCGGCGCGGGTGGCGGTTGGTTTCGCCCGCGGCACCTATCGCGAAGAGACCGGCGAGTGGGTGGTCACCGAGCAGGACTCCCACGCCTGGGTGGAGGTGTATTTCCCGGAGTACGGGTGGATCGAGTTCGAGCCCACCCCGTCCCAGGAAACCTACAGCTATCCCCTGGGAGGATCAGGGGAGGCCAGTGCCGGGCCGTTGCTGGGCCCTCCGGGCCGGTCTGTGGCCTGGCGCTGGCCGCTCACATCCACCCAGACGCGGGCCCTGGTTGCCGGTGTGGTACTGATCCTAGTCTTGGGAGTGTTTGCCGTCCGGTCCTTACGAAGGCGGCGCTACACCACCGAACGCTGGATCGCCGAAGCCTACCGGTCCCTACAGACCTCGACCTCTTGGGTGGGGCTGACGCCTCAGCCCAACGAGACGGTGCGGGAGTTCTGGGAGCGCCTGCGCGCGGCTCTGGGGGCGGAGGCCATCTTCGCCGCGACTCCATGGGGCACCGAGTGGGTGTGGGACTTCGATCGGGTCTCCGGCCCGGCCCGCTATATACTGACCGCCTACGAACGGGCCCGATTTGGGCCCAAGACCTTGGGAAAGGATGTGGCGCGGCGGGCGGGGGAGCAAGCCAGCCGGCTCCGGCGCGAGGTGGTGCTTCTGTGGGTGGCGCGGAGGCTGGGGGAGTAGGAAGCTCAACTGGCCAGAGGCCTCATGAAGGTTGACGAAATAAGGCGCACACATTCTCGGCCAGGACGGGGCGGGCGGCTAAAGGCCCTCAGCGGCGGGCTTCAGGCCACCGCTCCTGAGGTTGACTGAGGCCCGGGACACGGCTAGCATCGCTGCCGTCCGGTCGTCTCATCACGCTTGGCGTTAGGGAGAGCCCGTGCCCCTCGATCTCGTCTCGGTAGCTTCGCAGGACGGCCTCTACTTATCTTTCCCCGACGTTGCCCTGGCGGGCGATGGGCGTCTGGTGCTCATCTACCGGGAGGCGGACGCCCACGTGGCTACCGTCTCCCGGCTGGCCCTCCTGGACTCGCACGACTCCGGGCGGACCTGGGGAAATCACCGCTATCTGGACCTGCCCATGTCGTTGGCCGAGGATGCGGCCGTGTGGAACTGCCCGCGGCTGGTCCGCCAGCGGGATGGAGGCCTAACCGCCGTCTGCGACCTGTCGGCGGTTCCGGCGGGAACGTCTCAGCCTATTCCCGAGTCCCAGCGCCGCTTCCGCACCTGCCTCTGGCGCAGCTTCGATGGCGGCAAGAGCTGGACTGGACGACGGGTGACGCGCATCCAAGGACTGGTGCCGGATCGGCTGTTCGAGCTCACCGATGACACCTGGCTGATAGGCAGTCACTATGCCAGTCTGCGTCATTTCGGCACTCTAACTCAGATCGTGACTATCACCCGCGATGCCGGGGAGAACTGGACCAACACCGCCATACTGGCTGAGGTACCGGGGCTCCAGTTCTGCGAAGGGTCGGTGGCTCGTTGTCATGATGACCACCTCGTGTGCTACCTCAGAGAGAACTCCATGCGGAACGTTCCCATCCACAAGTCCTTCTCATTCGATGGGGGGCTGCACTGGTCGCTGCCGGAGCCCTGTAGCTTCATCGGGCATCGCCCGGTGGCCGGACGGCTGAGAAGCGGCAAGATGCTGGTCACCTACCGGGACGTGCGGCTCCACGACCCGGGTGATGGGCGAACGGTGGCGGCAAACCCGGCGACTATGGCCTGGCTGGGTGATCCTCATGATGAGCGGACCGGGCGGGTTCTCACTCTGGAGAAAGATGAGTCGGGCGTCTTCGGCGACTACGGCTACTCCGGCTGGGTGCAGCTTCGTGATGGTCGGGTATTCTGCGCCTACCATACCCGAGGGGATGCCGCCTATCCCTCCATCAATGGAGTCTGGTTCCGGGAGTCGGATTTCGCTGAGCTGCCGCCCATGCCGGTTACCCGTGGCTACTTCTAGCCCGGCCTTCGTCTCCGTCTAGCCTTTCTCCGCCCCCGAGCTGGCGTACAGGTATTCGGGCCGGTCGAGGAAGGGTTCCTGACCCAAGTGCATGCGAGTGAACTCCCGTGCCTCTTCGAACCCCAGGCTCTCGGCCAGAGCCACGGCATGTGCGTTCACCTGAGGCCGGTCGAAGGCCACCCGGTGCCCCGAGGCGGCACTCACTCCCCAGGCCAGGAGGGCTTCCGCTGCCTCTGGACTCAAGGCCACGATCGGCCCCAGGTGCTCGTAGTGGAAGCCATGCCGGCCGACGACGTAGCCGTCCGGATGGCCGCCGGACAGGTGGACGGCGGCCAGCTCCGGCCAGCCCCGTATCAAACGGCGGAGCATGGCTGTCCGGTTGACCCCATACACTTGGTGATCCAGGCTTGCCACCGCGTCCAGCATTTCCAGGTTCCCGCCTACCCGACGCACTCCCGAGTGGGGGAGTTCTCGGCCCTCGCCGACCACCCGGATGATGGGGTAC
>JBBQIE010000373.1:0-3537 GCA_038324625.1 Anaerolineae bacterium
CCACCCCGACGCCGCATTCTCCCAGATACTCGCGTTCGCCCACATCTAGGCTGAAGGCGGTGTCGAAGCCCTCGTCGTCCCCGTGTCTATAGGTGGTCACAAAGCGACCCAGGACCGCTCGGTCGTCCGGCTCCTCGGCGACCATGGCCTCGGACAGCGGCGCCATCAACTCCGCTTCCGCGGCGTCATCCTCTTCCACGAGGTCAATCTGCTGAGCGATGAGAGACAGAGCCGCCTCCAAGCTGATCTGGTCGTCCTCCGACCGCTCCTCGCATTCTTCCTCGGCAGCCACAGCCTGACGATCACCGTCTGCCATGGGCGTTGGGCTCACCTCAGTGGTGGCCCGGCCCCGCGTGGCTCGTCGGAGGGGCGCGGAGAAGTCCGGCCTCGGCACTCTCAGAGAGCGGAAGCTTCCCAGACGGGTACGCATTGCCGCGAGGTTGGTCTTGCGAAGGGCGACATAGCCGCCGCCGATGAGGGCGGCCCCCACGGCGAGCAGGGCTATGGTGACCAATGGGGAGGACCCAGATGCGGGAGGCGATTGCACCCGCGCGTCGCCGACGGCCTCACTCCCGGTGTCGCCGACTCCGGCAACCAAGCCGAGGTCCGAGTGCAACTGCTCCAAGCGTTTGGCCTGAACCACATTCCCCGAACTGACGGTTGTGGAGTAAATGTCGTCGAGCAGCGTGGCGGCCACCGATGGGTTCCAGGAGCCGAGACGGGCCTTGGCTAGGGCCAGATCGCCACTGAGGGCGTAGGAGTCGGCGGCCATGGCCACATAGGCTTCCTGGTAGGCCGGGGCCAAGTCGGCCGGTATGGCGTTGTCGGTCTGGACCGGCCACAGCCACCATCCAAGAATTGGCAGGCCCACGATGAGGCCCAGCACGAAGCCGGCGATCAGGGCCCTGGCTCCGGAGGCCGAACGGCCCAGGCCACTAAACCCGGGTCTGCGGCGGGGAGTCGGTCGTCTTAGGGCCGATGGACTAGACCAGGTTGCGGAACTGCTCATTTTGGCTCCTCCCAGCCCCTATGTGGGCACCCATGGTTGTTTGCTGGACCTAGTTAGAACGCGAGCCCCGGACGCCTCGACCAAGACCAAGTCCTCGATACGGATCCCGCCCCAGCCGGGGAGGTAGATTCCCGGTTCTACGCTGACCACGTTGCCGGGCACCAAGATATCGGCAGATCGGGGTGACAGCCTTGGTCCTTCATGAACCGCCAACCCGACGCCGTGCCCGAGTCCGTGTCCGAAAGCCTGGCCATAGCCGGCCTGGGCGATGATGTCACGGGCCATGGCGTCAACATCCTTGCCTGCTACTTCCGGGCCAACGGCGGCTTCCGCTTTCTCTTGCGCCTGGAGCACGGTGCCGAAGAGGCTCTCGAACCGTTCATCCGGCTCGCCCATCCACAGGGTGCGGGTCATGTCGGAGTTGTAGCCGGCGACACGGGCACCGATATCCACCACGATGGGCTCACGCTCCTGGAGCGGTCGGTGGGAGGGTCGGGCGTGGGCCATGGCCCCATTTGGGCCGCCGGCCACGATGAGATCGAAAGCGACAGCCTCGGCTCCGTGGGTTCGCAGGTAAGACTCGATGAACCAGGCGCCCTCCAGTTCGGTCAGTCCGGGCTTGAGCCACTCTCGGAAGGCACTCATGACCTCATCCGTGAGGCTGATAGCTCGAGAAATGGCCTCTATCTCCGTCGAGCCTTTCGTCTGCCTCAGGGCCGATACCAGTTCGGGTACCGGTCGAAGCTCGACAGCTTCCGGGAGCTTGCCCTGCCAGGCCCGATATTGCCCCACTGTCACATAGTCTTCTTCGACTCCAACCACCACAGAACCAAACAAGACCAATCTATCCCTCAAGACCGTGGCCCAGTCGCCGGTCATCTCCGAGACGGCGGTGGTGCCGGCCTCCAGCTTGGCTTGCTCGGTGTAGCGTGAATCCACGATCAGCTCGATGCTGGTAGGGGAGACGAGGAACATACCCAGGTCTCCGGTGAACCCAGTGAGATAGCGCAAGTTGAGAGGGGCAGTCACCAGCCCCGCGTCCAGGCCCAGATCCTCCAGTCGCTGGCGGAATCGTTCCATCCGATCCGACATGGTGGTACATCTCCTCCTAACCACTGCTGATAGACTTGGAGGGTGCAATTCCCATGCCACGCTGGGCACTAATGGCCGCCAGCAGAGGCGCTAGCACTCGTTTGTCGCTGCCGGAAGCAGCGGCTATGATTGCCCGAGCCCAAGGATCGGAGGTGACCATGGACATATTCGCCAAGTGCGCCGAGTTCACCATCGCGAGAGAGGCCATTGCTGGCGGCTACTATCCCTACTTCATTCCCTTGGAAGATACCGAGGGGACCGAAGTAGTCATAAACGGCAACAAGCTGATCATGATCGGGTCCAACAACTACCTTGGCCTCACCACCGATCCGAGAGTACGCCGGGCGGCGGCGGAGGCGGTGGAAAAGTACGGGCCTAGCTGCACGGGGTCTCGGTTCCTCAACGGCACGCTCACGCTGCACGTGGACCTCGAGCGCCGCCTGGCCGAATTCGTCGGTAAAGAAGCGGCGCTTATCTTCTCTACCGGATACCAGACCAACCTGGGAGCCATCTCGGCCCTAGTGGGGCGGGGGGACATCGTCATCACCGATCGCGAGGATCATGCCAGCATCATTGATGGCTGTCTCCTGGCTCGAGGGGAGATGCGACGTTTCGCCCACAACGATGTGGACAGCCTGGACCGGGTTCTAGCTTCGTGCGACGAGAAGGCCGGTCGGTTGGTGGTAGTGGACGGGGTCTATAGTATGGGCGGGGACATCGCTCCGCTGCCTGACATAATCGAGGTATGCCAGAGGTACCATGCTCGACTGATGGTGGACGACGCGCATAGTGTCGGCGTGCTAGGGGAGGGGAGAGGCACGCCCGCCCACTTCGGGGTAACCGATGACGTGGACCTCATCATGGGCACCTTCTCGAAGTCCTTTGCCTCGCTGGGTGGTTTCCTAGCCGGGACGGACGAGGTCATCCATTACGTTCAGCACATGGCCCGCAGCCTCATCTTCAGCGCCAGCCCGCCGGCGTCCAATGTGGCGGCGGCCGCTGCCGCCCTGACCATCATGATCGAGGAGCCCGAGCGGCGTGAGCGTCTCTTGGCCACCGCCGCCCGTATGCGGCGGGAGTACGCACGATTGGGCTTCAACGTGGGTGACAGCCAGACGCCGGTGATCCCCATATACATCGGCGATGATACCCTGACTCTGGGCCTCTGGAAAGCTCTTTTCGATGCCGGGGTGTACACCAATTGCGTGATACCGCCCGGGGTTCCGCCCGGCAAGTCTCTCCTGCGCACGTCGTATATGGCCACTCACACCGAAGAACAGATGGATCGGGTGTTGGAGACTTTCGCGCTTGTCGGCAAGGCCGTCGGCATCATCTGACGCAGCTTTGGGAACAGCCGAGAAACACGAGAGCCCAGGTAAGCGCCGCTTACCTGGGCTCTCGTTCTGGCGGGAAGGGTGGGATTCGAACCCACGGTG
>JBBQIE010000374.1:0-3529 GCA_038324625.1 Anaerolineae bacterium
AGTAGTCTCCAGCCGCCGGCAGCGGGCCATTCGGGCCCTGGAAGCGGTGGGGCTGGGCCCGCGAGTGAAGCATAAGCCCAACGAGCTCTCCGGAGGGGAGAGGCAGCGGGTGGCCATCGCCCGAGCCTTGGTGAACGAGCCCAGCATCATCCTGGCCGACGAGCCCACCGGCAATCTGGACAGCAAGTCTGGGGCGGAAGTGATGGCCATCTTCCGGCGGCTCAACGAGGACGAGGGCATCACGGTGGTGTTCGTGACTCACGACCCCGATATTGCCTGCTGCACCCGCCGCATCCTGCGACTGCGGGATGGTCGCCTGACCGACGACGAGACGGTATCGGCGGATCGCCGTCGTGAAAGCCAGGTATCTATGGGGCTGGAGCCTGAGGAGTTGGTTGCCGATGGTGTTTGTTGACAGCATCGGCATGGCCCTGAAGGCCCTGCTGGCCAACAAGCTCCGAGCTATCCTCACTATGTTGGGGATCATCATCGGGGTGGGGGCGGTCATCGCCCTGGTGGCCCTGGGTGAGGGAGTGACCAAGCTGGTGGAGAGCCGCCTGCAGTCCATCGGCTCCAACCTGTTGTTCGTGGCTCCCGGCAGCCTGAGCGAATTGGGCGGTGGAGGGGCGGCCTCAGTGCTGGGATCGGCCCGAGCGGTGCTGACCATGGCCGATGTCGAGGCGCTCCAGAACCCGGGCAACGCTCCTCACGTGGCTCGAGTCAGCCCCGAGATCAGCACCCTGACCGAGGTGGGCTATCGGGGGACGAGCAAACGGGTGACGGTGGCCGGGGTGTGGCCCAACTACCCCGAGGTCCGCAACTTCAAGCTGGCCTACGGCAGCTTCATCAGCGAGCGAGACCTGGCCGCCCGCTCCACCACCTGCGTCCTGGGGCCGGAGATCGCCAGTGATCTCTTCGGGGACGAGTACCCTATCGGCAACCGCATACGCATTCGGGGCCTGCCCTACACGGTGGTTGGAGTGCTGGAGGGCAAGGGGGGCTCGGCCTTCGCCGACGTGGACTCCTACGTGTACATCCCCCTCTCCACCGGCCAGGTGCGGCTGTTGCCTCTCCGGGGTGCCGGCGGCGAGCTGGGAGTGAACACCATCTACGCCCAGGCCAGCAGCGAGGCCGACTTGAGCCTGGCGGCGGACGAGATCGCCCAGGTCCTCCGGCGAGAGCATCGCATCGGCATCGGGGAGGAAGACGACTTCACGGTGATCAACCAGGCGGACCTCACCGCCATCTTCGGGGAGATCACCGGGGTGCTCACCACCTTCCTGGGGGCCATCGCCGGCATCTCCTTGGTGGTGGGGGGGATCGGCATCATGAACATCATGCTGGTCTCGGTGACGGAACGGACCCGCGAGATCGGCATTCGCAAGGCGGTGGGGGCCAAGCGGCGAGATATCCTCCTGCAATTCCTGGTGGAGGCGGTGTTCCTGGCCCTGGTGGGGGGGCTGATCGGGGTCTTGCTGGGATGGGCCGTCGCCAGTCAGGCGGGCAACTTCCTGGATGGGGTAACGGCCGTGGTCACCCCGGAGACCA
Organism: Anaerolineae bacterium; assembly: GCA_038324625.1. Taxonomy (GTDB): domain Bacteria; phylum Chloroflexota; class Anaerolineae; order DRVO01; family DRVO01; genus JBBQIE01. The sequence goes on from JBBQIE010000374.1 coordinate 1,549, forward strand.
TTCTGTTGGCGGGCGGGGTATCGGCCGCCGTGGGGGTTTTCTTCGGCATCTATCCGGCGCGGCGGGCAGCGGCCCTCAACCCCATTGAAGCCCTTCGGTACGAATAGGGAGACGGTATGCCAGGTCGGTTGCGTTTTCTGTCGGTAGGATTGGCCTCGGTGGCTTTGGTCTTGGTGCTTGCCGCCTGTGGCGCCGGTCCGGGCGGGGAAGCACCCACCCCCACCATCGTCCTCATTCCGGCAGAGACCAAGGCGGCAGTGGAGACGGCGCAGGCCGCTACCCGCTTCCAGGCACCGGGCACTCCCACCCCGCCGCCGGCATCCACTCCCGAGCCCACGGCTACGGCGGCCGGCCCGGATGTTACCGCCACCATCAGCGCCCTTCTCGGGACCACCGAACCCGAGGCCACCGGCACTGCTCCGGAGCCCTCGACGACGACTCCCGCGGCCGGGACCGGGGCAGCCTCGGAGCACGTGGTGAAGTGGGGCGACAACCTGACCAAGATCGCCCAGCAGTACGGGGTGACGGTGCAGGCCATCGCCGAGGCCAATGGCCTCGACAACCCTTCGGCCATCTACATCGGCCAGACCCTGGTGATCCCGGCCGGCGGCCAGGGCCCCGCTACTCCCGTGGCCCCGGCGGCGGCAACCCCTATGGTCACCCCGACAGCGGTGGTCGCCGCCACCAATGACCCGGGCGGTGCCGGTACCGTGGAGCACGTGGTGAAGCCGGGCGAGAACTTGGCGGCCATCGCCTGGCGCTACGGGGTGACCGTCGCCGACCTAGTGCGGGAGAACCAACTCGCCAATCCCTCCGTCATCTGGGTGGGCCAGGTGCTTCGCGTGCCCACCGGGACCCAATCGGCGACTCCGGTAGCCGAGCCGTCGCCGGAGCCTGCCGCCACGGAGCCGGCGGCTCAGCTGCAAGCGACGGAGGCCGTCCCAACCACTGCCATTGGCGGGGGAATCGCCTTCCAGACCTCCAGCGGTGGGCCCATTTACTGGATGAGGCCGGACGGCTCCGACCTGCAAGCGATCACGAATGGTCTCGACCCGGCTCTCTCCCCCGATGGTGGCACCATCGCCTTTGCCCGCTGGGAGGAGCCGAGAGGGCTCTACCTGATCGGCAGCGATGGCTCTAACGAGCGTCTCATCTTCGGGGGCAACCTCATCAAGAGCCCGACCTGGTCCGGAGACGGCTCTCGGATCGCCTTCGTCCAGGGGGAGGGAGGATCGGCGGCCAAGCGGGTATGCGTGCCCGGGTACGGCTGCGTGGACCTCCCGGCCGAGAGTCGTTGGCGTTTGTCGGTGGTGAACGCCGATGGCAGCGGCCTCCAGAACCCGACCTCGGACCTGCGCAGCCTGGCCCCCAGTTGGAACCCCAGCAGCGATCGCATCGTCTATCAGGGGGAGAACGGCCTCAAGATAGCCGTTCTCGAAGGCCAGGCGGAGACCCTGATCGCTGACGGTTACGCCGCCTTCCCCGCCGTCAGCCCCGACGGGGCCCAGGTGGCCCTGATGTACCAACAGAGCGGCCACTGGGAGGTGTACGTGGCGGGGAGCGACGGCTCCGGCTTGCGGCGGCTTACCGAAAGTTCGCCCTTGGAGATGCATCCGGCGAACAACGTGGCTCCTTGCTGGTCGCCCGACGGCACCCGGATCGTCTTCCTCTCCGACCGGGACGGCTACTGGCGGCCCTACGTCATGGGAGCGGATGGATCGGATCAGCGGCCGTTCCTGCCCACGGTCCTGGACCGCTTCCAGTTCCAGTACGAGTTCGCCAACGAGAGAGTGTTTTCTTGGCGCTGAGGCCCGTCCGAGGACGTGCCGGCCCCCAAATGGGAGGGCGCGGGGGCCTTCCCCTACTTTGACACCCTTAGGTGAGGAAAGTAATCTGTGATGTCATGCCTGGATTGAATGAAGGTTCCCTAATTGACGAAGTGCGCATTCACGTGGCCGCCGGGAACGGGGGCAACGGCATC
>JBBQIE010000375.1:0-3524 GCA_038324625.1 Anaerolineae bacterium
AAGGCCCTGCTCCTCCCGCCAGGCCCGGTACTGGGAAACCGGCACGTAGCTATCGAACCCGAACTCCCTAGGACTGCCGTGGATGCCCCACTTGCCCACATAGGACAATCGGTAGCCGTTGTCCCGAAGAGCCTGGCTGAAGGTGGGGAGGTCGGGAGGCGGGGGCCAGGGGGCCTCGGCGCGGGCGTTGGAGATGGCCCGGTGCCGGCTGGGCCAGACTCCATAGAGCAGGCTGTTGCGGGAGGGCACGCAGATCGGAGCCGGGCAGAAGGCGCTGGTGAAGTTGACCCCCTCGGCGGCCAGGCGGTCCAGGTTGGGCGTCTTCAAGAGCGGGTGTCCGTTGGCGCCCAGGCAGTCGAAGCGGTGTTGGTCGGAGTGAATGAGTAGGATGTTGGGGCGCCGATCCAAAGTAGCTCCCTCCCTGATGATAGCCCGAGGTTAGCGGCTCAGCCCCGACTCTGGGCCAACTCCCCCGCGTCGCTCGGGGGCGAGCGCCTCCAGGTAGGCGTCCGCTTCCGGGGATGTGGTAGGCGCTTCTACTCCTCCCCAAATCGTAGCCCGGTTCCCGGCAGTGGTTCCCCTATACCGCGCTATGCAGCGCTATGCAGTCCCTATGCAGTCCCTATGCAGTTCTATGCAGCGCTATGCAGTCCCTATGCAGCAATATACAGCAATACGCTACTGCAGGAATCCGCGTGATACCTACTGTGGCGTGTAGTACCTCCATCTTCCCTTACCGTGAGGCTGTAGCCGACTATCATCCACTAGCTGCTTCAGCAAACTGTAGGCCCTCCATCTGGATGCGTCCAGCTCTATCATACACATCCCTCTTGTCACTCTTCCCTCACGGCGAGCCAATGCAAGGATCCGTTCCTCATCAGTTGGCTCCGCGCTCCGCAAACCGGTCGGCGGTTCGGGCACGGCCTCGGGCAGGACATAGTACGCTCCCCCTCGAGTGCCGCGCATGGTAACCAACCCCCTCTCTACCATGCGGCGAAGAGCTTGAGTAGCTTCAACACTAGTACAATCTGCCAGTCGGGCGTAATCCCGATTGTACAGGCGGTCGTTGACCCGCAGATATACGAGGGCAAGGCGCTCTTGTGGCGACAGATCGTGTCCTTGGAACTGCTGGAGCCATTCAAGCGACTCGGGGGACATCAGCACGTGGCTCTTCAGGCACACATCGAAGGATGCTCCATCATCCCGCAGCAGAGGCGGTGCCAGCCCTGCTTGGCGCATGGCCGCCACCACGCCATTGAACCCATACCCGCGCCGCTCCATGTAGCCATGGTCCTGAAGCATACGCACGACGGATTCGTTACGGGTAGCCTGTTCGTCTTCGATGTTGTCTACAGTAACGGGCGCCGGAAGCCCGCCGGGGGTGTGTATCTCGATTCGATCTGGGTACAGACGTACCTGAATGCGGGACCCACGCATGGTGTAGTCTCGGTGAGCCACCGCGTTCACGATCAGCTCGCGTAGGGCGAACCGAGGATACTCCGGCTCGTCCCGCCGTCGGAACCCATCCACTATCCCCCGCGTGGCAATCCGCTCCAGTAGCATCGTCTCCACACCAACGATGATGTCAGGAAGAGGACCGAAAAACTCCCGGTTCACACGCCAGCGCGATTCGTCAGGCCCCAGGCTGGTCAAGTCAGGGCCCCATAGGTGCAGGAACTCAACGGAGGACTGCGGCAGATAGCGTTGTGGCTCCCGACAGAAGAAAAGCAGCCCAGTGGGAGTCGGATGCCAACGCCCATCCTGCTCAGCCACGGCACCGATACTACGCAATACCTCATCTCTGGATAGAGACCCAATGCGCGACTCAGGTCGCGCTGCCATCACTCCGCGGACGTAGGTATCAATCAATCCGTCGTCCAGAGTTTCCAGACCCGCTTGAAGGTACGGTATGGCGTCGAACGGCGGGGTGCTCCCGCGAGCTACTTCGTCGGAAGCGATCTCCCGTCGCACCTCGTCAGGCGTCATCAGCCGAGTGGAGTTCCCCACCCGAATCCAGGAGCCGGCGTAAGGCCCTCTCCGCTGGAAGTGGCAGGGACGGTGCCCGGAGGGACAAGCCGGAACGATCACAGCCAGCACTTCCCGTCCTTCGTGATGGAGAACCTCGAACGCCACCCTCAATGGCACGCTATAGACCTGGCTTGCCCAGTCGGCTATCTGCTGCTGTGCGTCTTCGACGGAGGACACACCCGTGAGTAGGTAGTCGTGATCCACGCCGATGAACACCAATCCACCGCCTCGATCACGCCGGTTCGCCATAGCGCAGACCGCCCTCTGTAGGGCCTCGCCAAGCCCCACCTTGCATTCAACCCCGTCGGCTTCGGAGTGAGAGGCGAGCAGTTCCGATAGAGCCTCCTCCACGAACTCACGAGTGAACAACGGCCTTCCCCTATCTGGCTCCCGCCGCCTGCAGACAGGCCTGCATGTGCCCACGGGACTCGGCGGCGATGATGCAGCACTGCTCCAGGGAGTAGTCCTTGGCCCCAATTATCTCCAGGTCCAGGGGACCGGCGTACCTCATCTCATGCAGGACCTTGACGTAGCCCACCAGGTCAATGTCGCCCCGGCCGTTGGCCTGCATCTCCGGCTGGCCCGGACCGGTCTGGCGGCCCTTGCAGTCTCGGATATGTACGTGCTTCACCCGAGAGATGACGGCGGCGATGGCCTCCACCGGGTTCTCCCCGGCGCGGTAGATGTGCGAGGGGTCCATATCAATGCCGAAGGCCGGGGAGCTGATGAGTTCCATGGCCCGAAGAGTGGTCGGGGTGTTGTAGATAGCCGCTCTTACGTGCGCCTTCACGCATAGGGTCACCCCGTACCGCTCGGCCATGAGAGCCAGATTCCCCAGTGACTCGATGGTGGCCTGAAAGCTCTCCTCGTCATCGGACTGACCGCCCGGGCCGCAGTTGACGATGGGTATCCCGATCTCCACCGCCGCCTGGAAGGCCGTCTCCATCCGGGCCGGGTCCTGCGATGGCTGCTCCATGGCCAGCAGTTCCAGCCCGTATTCATCCGAGAACCGCTTGATCTCCGGGGCCAGCTCCCGCCACTGGTCCAGCACCAAGTGCCGGCTCATGCCGTCAATGGCCGAGACCTCGATGCCGTCATAGCCGGCGAGGGCGATGTACTTGAAGGCGGTCTCCAGGTCGTGACCGCCGAAGAGAACGGAGTTAGCTCCCAGTTTCATGGCTGCTCTCCCTGCATGATCTTTCCGGTTCATCGAGGCTCGTTACGGATGAGTACGCCCTTCTCGTCCGTCAATAACGAACAGACCACAGGGCGCCTACCCGCTGGTCCCAGACTCGTCTCTTTCCTCGACGATCATCCGGCTGGCCGACTCACCAGCCTCGATCAGCGCCCAGCCGCGGTTGTCACTGCCGGCAAGATACCGCGCCGTCTCCTCCGGACCGGGCCCCACGGCGCCCATCTCAAGCAAAACTCCGACAATCCTCTCGGGCGAAGCCGCCGCCCGCGGCGTCGGCCTCGGTTCGCCCCCAGCCACCTGC
>JBBQIE010000376.1:0-3519 GCA_038324625.1 Anaerolineae bacterium
CGCCCTCCTGAAGCAAGCCCGGGAGGCCGGAGCCCTCACCTTCGTGGACACGGCGGTGGACGGCAAGGGCAACCGGATGGAGGTGGTCCGGGAGATCCTCCCCCACGTGGACTACTTCCTCCCCAGCGAGGCCGAGGCCGAGGGCATGACCGGCAGCCGGGAGCCGACGGAGATGGCAAAGGTCCTTCTGGCACAGGGGGTGGGCACGGTTTGTATCAAGTTGGGGGAGAGGGGTTGTTACGTGGCGGGGAAGGGCCCTCACCCCCCAGCCCCCACTCCCATCCCGATGGGCGAGGGGGAGCAGGAGGGGCCGATGTCCCACGGCGGACACTCCCCCTCTCCTGCCGCAGCGGGAGAGGGGGCGGGGGGTGAGGGCTCCTTCGTCCCCGCCTTCGCCGTCCAGCCGGTGGACACCTGCGGCGCCGGGGACACCTTCACCGGCGGCTTCATCGCCGGCATCCTGAAGGGCCTGGGCCCGGTGGGCGCCGCCCGCCTGGCCAACGCCGTGGGGGCCATGTGCGTCACCGGCCTGGGCGCCACCAGGGCCGTCGGCACCTGGGAGGAGACGGTGGCGTTCATGGAGAGGACCACCCAGCGCAATCTATTAGAGGAGTAGCGACATGCGTAAGTTCGAAGGACAAGCGATCCTAGTCGCCGGCGCCAGCAGCGGCATGGGGCGAGCCACCGCCTTGGCGTTCGCCCGCGAAGGGGCCAACCTGGCTCTGATCGCCCGCCGAGCCGACGTCCTGAATGAAGTAGCCGCTGAGATCGAGGCCCTTGGCGTGAAGGCCGTGCCCTTGGCCGCCGACCTGACCGTCGGCTCTCAGGCCCGGGATGCCGTGCAGAAAGCGGTCGAGGCCCTCGGCCGCCTGGACATCGTGGTACACGCCGCCGGGACCAACCTGAAGCAGCGGGCCCTGTCGGTGCTGGACCCCGACGACTGGGACATGATGATCGCCACCAACCTGAGCGCCGCCTTCCACGTCACCCAGGCGGCCCTGGTGCCCATGCGGGCCCAGCACTCCGGCCTCATCATCTACATCTCCACCGGGGCCGTGCAGCGGGCGGATACCTCCGGGGTGGCCTATCAGGCCAGCAAGCACGGGCTGACCGGACTGGCTCACGGCACCCGAGAAGAGGAGTGGACCAACGGCATCCGCACCAGTATCATCTTCCCCGGACTGACGGACACCCCCCTGCTGGAGAAGCGACCGACCAAGACACCGCCCGAGGTGGTGGCCAAGGCTCTCCAGCCCGAGGACGTGGCGGAAGCCTGTCTCTTCGTGGCCGGGCTGCCGGCGCGGGTGCGGGTGCCCGAGCTTCAGATCCTGCCGGCGAGTCTGTAGGGAGGCCGGGGCTAGGCCGCGGTTGATCCCTTTCTTCAAGGCGGTTACAATCGTGCCGGGTCCGTCCCCAGGGATGGACCCGGCACCCTGAACCATTAGCCGACCGTCACGCCTCGCTCCCGCCACGCCCGTCTGATTCCACCGCCGGGCGCCAGCCCCAAGGAGTCTCATCCTATGCCCTCCCAAGGCCCGGACTCACCGCGGCCACGGTCATGCGTCAACTGCGGCGCTCCCCTCTCTCCCGACAGTCGCTTCTGCTCCGCCTGCGGGGCCGAGGTCCCCACCCCTCCCCTCACCCCCGCCGAACAGCTCCTGGAGCAGCTCAGGCGCGAGCGGGCCGCCGCCTCGGCGGGCCCCACCTTGCCCCCGCCGGTCGGACGCCCACCGCTACTTCCGGTGACACCGCCCCTTAAGAAGGGACGAAACCGCCTGACCTGTTTTCTGGTGAGCGCCCTGGGGGCCCTGCTTCTCTGCGCCTGTGGGGCCGTGTGGCTCTGGCAGAGCGCCGACTCCCTGTTCGGCATCACCGTCACCACCTCCAAGGCCTCCGCCACTCCATCGCCCCTGCCGGCTCGGGCGGCGGTCTCCCTATCGGCGGAGCAGAAGGAAACCCTGGAGGAGTTCGGCCTGCCCCACTCCTTCACCATCGTCGAGGCCGATGACGCCGAGGGCGATCCCATTCGCGTCGAGGACTGGCGCTATCTCGATGCCGGCATGGTCTACACCTTCGTGGACGGGGGCTTCCACGCCTGGGAGCCCCTAGAGGCCATCACCGGTGGGCTGGAGGCCGCCCCCTACCATCCGGCCCAGTTCGCCCTGGGCGACGGGGTGGACGAGGTGTACGACTACCTGGAACCGGCCCAGTGGGAGCCCCTGGAGGGGCTGGGGGCCCTGATCGAAGGGGCGGAGGTCTACGCCACCAAGCAACTGGTGCTCACCTTCCAAGATGACCGCCTGGTCATGGTGGACGCCGCCGCCCTGGCCCTCGACGGAGGTTAGACATGCGAGAGAGAATGCTCCCCTTTCGGCTGAAGATACGAGACCGGCTGGACTGGTATCGCTCCCGGTCCCTAGCTACTGGGGCCAAGCTCTTCGAGCCCATCAGCGCCATCATCCTCATCGTCATCGTGGCCAACGGGGTCATGACTGGGGTCCAGTTGGGCGACGCCGCCTACCAGTATATGGAGAAGAGGGCCTTCGCCGACGAGATCGCCGCCCTTCCCTACAGCTGGCGAGACAGCATCCAGGAGCGAAAGCGGGCCGGGGAGATCAGCAGCTACCGGGCCGAGCTGGAGATGCAACTGCTCCAGGACCTTCGGGCCAAGGCCGACCCCCTGGCGGACCGGGTGCGGGCCATGGGCGACGAGGAATGGAAGCAGTTCCTCGCCTCCCAGGCCTTCCAGCAGTCCCTCGCTATGGTCGGCGGCCACTGCGTCGGGGGCGTCTTCTGCGGGGCGGTGAGCGGGCAGGCGGGGGCCGTGGCCGGGGAGACGGCCAAGAACCTGGTGGACTTCGGCTGGAACGCCCAGAGCGCCGCCCTAGCCTCCGCCGAAGCCGACCTCAAGGTGGACCTGGAGGCCAAGCGGGGCCTGATCAAGCTGGAGATGGAGCGGCTCCTGGGCCGGCAACTGGACGACTGGACCACCGCCGAGCCCCTCCTGGAGGCCCGCCTGCACCACCGCATCCGCTACCTCCAGTTGCACCAAGACGAGTGGACCGACGACGAACTGGCCAAGCGGGCTAGTGATCTGGCCGCCAGTATAGACCGAGTCAGCAGCATCACTCGGGCCACCGGCAGCGAGGACAGCCCCTTCGCCACCTACAAGGCCCTGGCGGAATGGCTGGTGGCCAAGGCTCGCCCGGAGGCGGTGGCCGAGGAATCAGCGGAGATGTCCGCCGAGTTCGATCTCTCCTCCTGGTTCCCCAGCGACGAGCGGGAGCAGTTCTGCCGCGAGGTGGTGCTGCCCCTGCTCCCGACCGGCACTCACCTCAGCACCTACGTCACCCAATTCCGGCAGGGCTGCCGGTACAACAGCGCCTGCAGCTCGGAGGGCGTCTGCTCCGCCCCCAGCTTCGGCATCTCGCCCTTCGGTTCCGACCCCGCCGCCCGGGAGCGCTTCGAGGAGTACAACCGCCCGGATACGGACTACGCCCAGTACCAGGCCAGTCTGGA
>JBBQIE010000377.1:0-3505 GCA_038324625.1 Anaerolineae bacterium
CCTTCGGCCAAGAAAACCGTGTGGCCCCTATCCTGGCCGAAGGCCTACAGCAAGAGGCACGGCTGTGTCCGCGGCGGCCTTCAGACCGCCGCCCTCCCGTCGCCTGACATCTCTCTAACCAGGACAAAAGAAGAGAGAAGGGGGGAAAAGCCCGCGGGCACGGTTGAGGCCGGCACCCGTCGCCCTGAGAACCCCATGCCTCCGGCGTCGTGCCCGGAGCCCATGAGCACAATCCGTAGGAGGGGACCCGTCAGGGCCTACTGCAATTCGTCCTCGGGCGGGTCGTCGCGGCATTCCAGGGGGTGCGACAGACTCATCACCGGACTGGGGTGGCTGCGAACCGAACGGACCTTCCGCCCGTGAGCGGCCCGCCCGTGGTCGCCCATTACCAGGTTCGACGAGGCCGAGGCGAAATGCCGGCACTCGCCGCAGGCATACACCTGCCGCGCCCGGAGGAAGGTGATGGTCTTCTTTCCCAGCTCCACCAGCACTTTCTCCGGCTCCGACTCCGGCCGGAGGGTGAGGTGCAGGCGGAGGCCGGCATCTTCCAGCTTGGCCCGGTCAAGAGTCTTGCCTGCCCCATCCTCGAGCCCGGTGACCACTCCCCAACCGGCATCGCAACGAACCCACGTGCCCGGGCGAACCTGGCGGGGCAGCCGCTCCGCCAGCGGCTTGGCCAGGGGATGGTCCCCTCGCCTCTCCAGGAAGGTGGTGGCGGCACTCGGGTTCAGCCGTAGCCACTGGAGAGCGGTGTCCTCGGGCAGGGCCGACTCCTCCACCCACTGGAGGATGGCCTCGTAGACGGCCGAGTCTCCCTTTCGGGCTCGGCCCTGAAGCAGGTCGGCGGCCTCAGCCGGCCGGGCGATAAGCCGGCTCAGGCCGGGGAGATCACCGAGATCGGCCTGAGTCAGGGGAGCTAGGCGACGCCAGACGGCGATATGCCCGGCCTCCAGGCGGAGATGGCGGAGAAGGCCGTGCCTCTCGGCGGCGGCATAGAAGCGCTGGGCTCCGTGGGCCACCTCCTCCTTCCGCGGATCGGGCGCCGGCCACCAATCCTGAAAATAGGAGTCCAAGAACAGGGCGGACACCTCCCGGCACAGGGCCAGGCCCTCCTCCGCCGTCCACCGTCCGGGCGGCTTGGTGAGGGCCCGCCGGGCGGCCTCGACGGCGGGAAGGGCCCGCGTGTGTCCGGCCTCACCCAGGAACCGGGAGGGCGCCTTATCTCGGGTTTGGTAGAGATGAGCCTCCTGCCGGGCGCGGGTGAGGGCCACGTAGAAGAGGCGCCGCTCCTCCTCCAGTCCTCCGGCACCGGGCCGGCCGTCGGGGTCGAAGGGCAGGATGCCCTCGTTGCAGTCGGGGATGAAGACCACCGGCCATTCCCGGCCCTTGGCCTGGTGGATGGTGGTGATGGTGAGGGCATCTTCGCCCTCCCGCGCCTCCCGGCCGATGCCCCGTTCCCCCAGCTCTCGAACCTGGCCCATGAACTCCAGGAGGGTGCCCTGACCGCGGGCATAGGCAATGAAGGCGGCCACTCCGGCGGCCAGGGCGGCCCCGGTCTGGGCGAAACCGGAGGATCGTCGGAGGAAGTCCTGGTAGTCGAGGCGTTCCTCCAACTGGACTAGGGCGGCGTGGGCGTCGCTTTCCAGGGCTCCGGCGAGCCGGCGGAGGTCATCGGCCAGGTCCGCCAGCCTCTCGTTCTCGTGGGCGAAGAGGGGCAGCACCCGACTGAGGGGGAGGCCGGAGGCCAAAGCCTGACGCTCGATCCGGTCCCGGAGGTCGTTGGTGAGATACCGCTTGGGACGACGGTACACGTCGTGCCAGGCTTCCCTGAACTTGGCGATGGCCGTATCGGTGCCGTAGAGGACCCTACCCGCCGACGCTTGCTGCTCGAACCAGGCCAGTCGAGTGTAGTACACGAGGGTCTTGATCTCCCGGCGCTGGTAGAAAGGCTGGCTGGAGCGGTAGGGAATGTCCTGGGCGATGAGCCTCTGCTCGATGTAGGGGGTCTGGGCATTGAGCCGCACCAGGATGGCCATGTCGTTTAGAGGGCGACCGCCCTTCCGGTTCTCCTGAACCGCCTCGACGATGGCGCGGGCGGTGGCCTCGGCGTCCGCCACGGGGTGGACCTCCGCCCGTCCCTCGAATCCCCGGGTGAGCCGGAGCCGCTTGGGTTGGCGCCGGCGATTATGGGCGATGACGTTGTTGGCCAGGACCAGGGGCGCCGCCGGGGAGCGAAAGCTCTCGCCGATCAGGTACCGGCGGGCCCCATAGCGCCTGGGGAAGTCGAGGATGAAGCGAGGGGCGGCGCCCCGCCACTGGTAGATGGTCTGGTCGTCGTCGCCGATGGCCATGTAGTCGCGGTGGGGGGCGGTGATGAGGTCCAGCATCTCGGACTGGGCCAAGTTGATGTCCTGGAACTCATCCACCAGCAGGCAGCGATAGGCGGCCTGGGCCCGCTCCCGGACCTGGGGGTAGCGGATTAGCGCCTCCCATCCGCTGAGGAGCATGTCGGCGTAGGTCACTTCCCCGCGCTGCCGGCGGGCCCGCTCGAAAAGGCGATAGAGGTCCAGGTACCAGTCCAGGACCTCGGGGGGCTGCGCCTGGGAGGCCCGGTGGGCGCCGGCGGGGAGTTCGGCCGCCTCCAGGTCGGCGTAGGCGAGGTTGCCCTTGCAGGAGTCCACGTAGTCCAGGAAGTCTTTCCTATCGAGGCCGTCGAGCTCCCTGAGATAGGGAACCTGGCCGCTTCGGGCCAGGGCTAGGGCCCGATTGAGTATGACTGGCTCGGGGCCGGATTCCTCTCGCCCGTCTAGGCGCAGGCTCCGGAGGTACCCGGCCTCCTGGGCCCAGACCAGCACCTGTCGCCCCAGGGAGTGGAGAGTGCGTATGCCCACCCCTCGGCAATGGGGCCAGGGCGAGAGGGCCCGGCGGAGATCGGCCACGTTCTCTCTACCGAAGGAAGTGGCCAGGATGCGTTCGGCGGGGAAGACCCCATCCCGCACCAGGCGCTCGATGCGGTGGACCATCGAGGTGGTCTTGCCGGCGCCGGCCACGGCGAACACCAGGGCCGGTCCCCGGTCGTGGGCCACGACGGCCTGCTGCTCGGGGGTGAGGGGGATAGAGGGTGGGGTCAAGGGATTGCCTGCCGGTTCGAGATGAACCCTCAAGGTACCCCCGAGGGGGCCGGCGGGCAAAAGGGCAGTCTCACCCAAAGTCGCCAAGCGGCTAGGGTTCTCTCTCGTGGTGTGCCTTAGCACCTTGGCCTCTTGGGTGTGCCGGGGCACGGCGCTTCCGTGGGTCCGGCTTCATCTTTTCCTACTTGTCCTCGTTCTATCGAGCGACTAGTATGCAATTACACAACTGTGGCACTAGTGCGGAGGTGAGAATGGCCCCCTACTGTCGGGCGCAAGTCCTATTGGAGCCGGAGCAGCGAGAGCGACTGCGTGAGATCGCCCACCGCGAGGAGCGGAGCGTGTCCGACGTGGTCCGCACCATCCTAGACGCCGGC
>JBBQIE010000378.1:0-3500 GCA_038324625.1 Anaerolineae bacterium
ATGCAAGGCCCCACCGGCGATTCCGGGGTGCAGGCGCTACCGAAGAGAGGACAGTCCACGGGCTCCATCACTCCCCGCAACACCTCCCCACACCGACAGCCGGCCGGTTCCGGGGCCGGAGGCACCCTGAGGTCGAAGTTCTCCTCGGCGTCTAGTGAGGCGAAGCGGGGCCGCAGGCACAGTCCGCTCCGCGGCATGGAGCCAAAGCCCCGCCAATCGGCGTCGGTGACTTCGAAGACCAGATCCATGATCTCCCGAGCCCGTGGGTTCCCCTCCGAGCTGACCGAGCGCGGGTAGCAGTTAGCGACGACGGGGGCGCCTCGCGCGGTCATCTCAACCAGCTCCGTGATCGCCAGAAGCATGTCGGTCGGCTCGAACCCACTGACAGCACAACCGATGCCGTACTCGTCCGGGAGGAAATCCCAAGCGTGGGTGCCCAGGATGGTAGTGACATGCCCTGGGCCTAATACTCCCTGTATCCGGACCTCTCCCGCCTCGATCACCGCCCGCATGGCCGGGGGAGTCATCTTGTGCAGACTGAGCACGTGGAAATTGGTCATCCGCTGATCGGCAGCACTAGCGATGGTCGCCGCCACCGCCGGTGCGGTGGTCTCGAACCCGATGCCCAGGAACACCACTCGCCGGTCCTGGTACCGATCGGCCAGGCGAAGGGCATCCAAAGGCGAGTAGACCACCCGCACATCCGCCCCTTGAGCCCGTGCCTCCTGCAGGCTGCCCCGGCTCCCCGGCACCCGCATGAGGTCACCAAAAGTGGCGACGGTGACCCCAGCGATGCCGGCCAGGGCGATGGCCCGATCAATGTCGGTTTGCGAGGTGACGCAGACGGGGCATCCGGGCCCGGAGAGCATCCGCACGTTCCCCGGCAGGGCCTGCCGCAGGCCATAGCGCATGATGGCATGGGTATGCCCGCCGCAGAACTCCATGAAGGCCATATCCCCGCCACCCTCGGCCAAGGCCCCGATTCTGTCGAGCAGAGCCCTGCCGGCGGGAGCGTCGCGAAACTCAGTCAGGTAACGCATCATCCCGGTAAGGAGGCCCCCAGCTCGCGCAGAAGCTCTAGGGTGGCGTGCGCCTCCGCTTCGTCCAGGACGTTGATGGCGAAGCCGGCGTGGACGATCAGGTAGTCACCCACCTCGGCCTCAGGGGTGAGCAATAGACTCACCTCTCGCTCCACTCCCCCAATCTCTATCAGCCCCACGTCGTTCTCGGCCTTCTTGAGCCGTGCCGGCACTGCAAGACACATTGCCTCACCCTCGCCAACGATCATTCTGCAGACATCATACCATTATTGTCCTGGTTCGTGTGATGTCAGGAGCAGGAGGCGACGGCCTGAAGCCCACCGCTGAGGGCCTTCGGCCAAGAAAGACGTGTGGCCTCTACCCTGGCCGAAGGCCCTCAGCGGGCGCCTTCAGCCGCCCGCCCTCTCTCGCGGCCTCCGTGGGCGCCGGTCCCCAGGCCACCCTAATCCCATCCCGCCCTCACTCGAACCAGGACAACATCATACCATTGTGGTCATAATGACGCAGAACCCGGACTCAGTCCGACGATCCCGACGGGTCTATGAGCCCCAGGACAGCGTCCACCACCGAGGGAAGCCGAGCTTCCACCTCCGGACTCAATCCGGTGCCGAAATCGTAGTCCACCCCCGCGAGGGAAACCACGAAGGTCTCCGGGGCGCGACCGAAAAGCGCCCGGCATAGGGCGATGATCTCGGAGGGGTGCATGTCGTGGCTCAACATCCGGGAGGGCGGCCGGACCTCGGGGTCAACCCGTTCCACGCTCACGGTGGGGCCGCCCGACACCCGAGCATCAACTACCACCAGGGTGTCATAGCCGGCGGCCAGCTCGGCCACCTCATAGGCCAGTTGCGGCAGGAGGACGGAGTCCACCACTCCGCCCTCCTCGTCCAGTCCATCTTCGTATGGGCTCAGCTCTCGCTGCCCCCGGCACCGACGTACCTCGTTGACCACGTACCGGCCTAGTCCGTCGTCCCGCCGGCTGGGATTGCCCAGCCCGACAATCAGCGCCCGCCGCTCAGCCACGCACCGCCCGATCCACCGGCTCTCCCTCGCTGCTGTAGAGAGTGACCTCCAGGGGCATCTTCCCCAGGGCATGGGTGGAGCAGGACAAACAAGGATCATGGGCCCGAATGGCGGCCTCCACCCGGTTCAGCATGCCCTCGGTGAGGTTGTTGCCGTCCACGTAGGCCTTGGCCACCTCCTCCACCGACTTGCTCATGGCCCAGTTGTTGTGGCCGGTGGCGATGATGAAGTTGACCGAGGTGAGCTTGCCGTCTTCGTCGGTGCGGTAGTCGTGGAACAGAGTTCCCCGAGGGGCCTCGATACAGCCCACCCCGTGCCCGGTGATGCCCTCGAACCCCGCGTGCAGATCCGTGGACATGATGTCCGGGTCGTCCAGCAGTTGGCCTATCCTCTCCACCGCATACAGGGTCTCGATGAGTCGGGCGTAGTGGTAGTAGAGAGTGCCCTCCACCGGCTTCCCCCGCCCCAGAGACTTCCACTCCTGGTGCTCGGCCCCCGCCAAGGGAGTGCCCACTCGCTCGGCCACGTTCATTCTTCCCAAGGGACCCACCCGATAGACACCGTCCGGCCAGCCGAGCTTGAGGTAGTAGGGGAACTTGAGATAGCTCCAGGCCTCGACCCTCTCCCCGATGTAGTCCAAGTAGTCAGCCGGCGCGAATTGCTCCAGCAGGTCGCCGTGGCAGTCAATCAGCCGCACCTGCCCGTCGTAGAGTTCCAGGGAGCCATCCTCGGATACCAAGCCCATGTAGCCGCAGGGGAAGGAGGCGAAGGCTTCGGCGTAGTCCTGATGCTCCTCAAGCCAGGCCTTGGCGATGCCGATCCCCGCTTGGACGTCGGCCAGGCGATCGTCCATCTCGGAGAGGATGTCGTCGCGCACCGCGGCGGTGAGAGCATTGTTGACGCCCCCAGGCACGGCGAACTCCGGGTGGATCCGTTTCTCGCCCAGGGCGGAGATCACCCGCTGCCCGTACTTGCGGAGCCGCACGCCCTTCAGGGCCACATCCGGATGCTCCTCGATGAGCCCGGCAATGTTGCGCTTGGCCGGGTCGGCGTCGAACCCTAGGATCAGGTCCGGGCCGGCCAGCTCGAAGAAGTGCAGGGAGTGCGACTGGACGACCTGCCCCATGTGCATCAGCTCTCGGAGCAGGCTGGCAGTGCGCGGGGGCCGGACGCCGCTGATCTCGTCGCCGGCCTTGGCCGCCGCCAGGTGATGGCTCACCGGACAGATGCCGCAGATGCGGGGCGCAATCTGGGGCATTTCGAAGTACATGCGACCCTTGCAGAACTGCTCGAAGCCGCGGAACTCGTTGATGTGCAGGAGCGCCCGCTCCACCTTTCCCTCGTCATCGAGATAGATGGAGACCTTGGCGTGCCCCTCTATTCGGGTCACCGGCTCGATCATGATTTTCTGAGACATTTACTTTATCAACCTTTCTG
>JBBQIE010000379.1:0-3498 GCA_038324625.1 Anaerolineae bacterium
ATCGGCCAGAGACCGAGTCAGGTCCAGGAGGCGGTCGGGCTGATACTCCGCCGAGAAAGCCGAGGCCAGGCCAAGAAGGCTGAAGGCCTTGGATCGCGGTGAGTCGAGGGAGGGAATTACCTCAAGAGAGCGATCGAGGAGAGCCTCGGCGGAGTATCGGAGCCCCGGGATGGGGGCATTGGCGAAAGCATACCCCAGGCTCCAGATGGAGCGGCCCTGGCAGTCGTCCGATCCGCGCCGGTCCAACCAAGAGCGGTCGTAGGCCATGAAGTTGTGGAAGCTGCCGTCGCGTCTCTGGGCGTACCTTAGGAAGGATAGATAGCGAGAGGCAAGCTCCAGGCCGATTTGGTCTCCGGTGGCCCGAGCATACTGGAGTGAGGCGATGAGGGCCCGGGCATTGTCGTCGGTGGTATAGCCGTGGTTGGGATCGGGTGTGGAGTAGAAGGCGTGCTGATAGATGCCGGTGTCGTCGGTGAGCCGGCGAACGTGATCCAACCGGGGCTTGGGGAAGTCGGTTTGGGCCAAATCGGTACTGCTCATGCTGAATACCTCGGGTGATCGGTGGTGCGGTTCAGGCGGTCGCCTTGCTGACAACGGCAGGGATAGCCTCGGGGCGTCGGAGAACGTCGGAGTATAGGGAGGCGTACTCCCTGCCGACCTCGCGCCAGACCCAGGATCGAGTGTGCCGATAGGCTTGCTCGGCCATGTCCAGGCGAAGGACGGGATCGGCCAGGAGGGGCTGAAAGGCCTGAGCGATGGCTTGAGAATCTCGGAAGGGCACCACCATGCCCCGGCCATCGGCCAGGACCTCCCTGGCGTAGGCGAAGGCGGTGGCGATGGTGGGCTTGCCGGCGCCCACGGCGTAGGCCATGGTGCCGCTGACGATCTGCTCCGGGTCCAGGTAGGGCATCAAGTAGATGTCGGTGGCCTGGAGGTAGAGGATCAGCTCGCGGAGGCTGAGGTAGCGATTGACGAAGACGACGTTATCCTCGATGCCCAGGTCCTGGCAGCGCTGGACCAGGGAGTCGCGATAGCCCTCCCCCTCGTTACGGGCGATCACCGGATGAGTGCGGCCGATGATGAGGTAGAGGAGATCGGGATGATCGGGCACCATGTCCGCCACCGCTTCCAGGGCATACTCGATCCCCTTTCCAGGCCCGATCAAGCCGAAGGTGGAGACCACCGTTCGACCGGTCAGCCCCATCTCCGCCTTGCGCAACTCGATGACCCGCGGGGACCAGGCGACGTCGGGGATGCCGTGAGGAATGTAGTGGATCTTCTCCGCGGGCGCCTGACAGGTGGAGACCAGCAACTCCTTGGCATTGCGGGCCAAGACGACTACGGCGTCGCTCTTCTCGATCAGAGCCCGAGTTACCTGCTGGAAGTGGCCCTGGGGACGGGAGAGAACGGTGTGCAAGGTGGTAACCACCGGCACCTGGAGAGTGTCCAGGAACTCGAAGAGATGCTCCCCGTGGTCGCCCCGGAATATCCCGTACTCGTGCTGGATGGACACGATATCGGCGCCGGAGGCGTTGATCCGCCTAGCGGCGGCGCGATAGCTGGCGCGCTCGCTGTCCTCGATGGTGAAGTGGACGTCATGCCCATAGCGGTAGGAAGCGGGCCAGTCGTTGACGGCGCAGACGCCCACCTCTCGCACCAAATTGGGCCATTGGCGCAGGCTGAGGACGGTGTCCTGGGTGAAAGTGGCGATCCCACATTCCCGAGGGGGGTAGGTCCCTACCATGACGGCAGCAGGACGCCGGGGAGAGGAACCCGCCGCGGGATCCTGCGAAAGTCTCATGCTCATCAGTTGGCCTCCAAAAACGGTGAGTTAGCTAACGGTCACCGGAGTGAGTCAGCTTGGCGGTCCCCCGGGGAAGCACCATGCTTCGTGGCCGAACATCAACGTGCCGGGGTCCTGTCAAGGGCCTCTTGTCGGATCCTAGGGGTCTACGGATCGAACTCGACGGCTGGGTGGGCCACATCACCGTGGCGTTGCTCTGGTGGGAAGGCGGTGAATCGAGCTGTTCATCACTGGAGGAGCCACAACGGCGTGGCGTTCTGGGCGGGAAGTAGCTCTTCACCTAACTCGGGCACCCGGCAAAGGCCCCGAGGCCAGACGAGATCGAGCCCGACATTCGCGATGCCCGGGGAATTGCCAGGCGTCGCCCATATCTGAAACCCAGTGAGGAGATTATACCCGATGATGGCCCGGGAATCAAGCGCGGCTGAATTCGACGAGGAACCGGTCTCGGTCTGGTCGAGGCGCAGGAGCCGACTAGGTTGGCTCGGATGAGGTCCGCCGAGGTTGGGATGGGCCTATGGGAGAGAGTCTAGGACCGGAGGACGGATCGTGAGGCGACTGGTATCACCGACCGGCCAGGCCGGTCATGACGATGCCGCGGATGATGTACTGCTGGGCCGAGAAGAAGAGGATGAGCACGGGCAGGATCTGCACGAAGGCCCCGGCCATCATCAGGTTCCACTGCGAATAGGCCATGCCCCGGAATAGGGCCAGGCCGACGCCCATCATCTGCTTGCTATATGACGAGATGTAGATGAGGGGGTCCATGAAGGAGTTCCATTCACCCATGAAGGTTAGAACGGCCACGGTAGCCAGCGCCGGCCGAGCCAAGGGCAACAGTATTTGGCGCCAGATCAGGAGGTTGGAGGCCCCATCCATCTTGGCCGCTTCATCGTAGTCATAGGGAACGGTCATGAAGAACTGACGCAGGAGGAACACGTTGAAGGCGCCGCCCCCGAGGAAGGCGGGAACCACCAGAGGCAGCCAGGTGTCAATCCAGCCTAGGTTCCGGAAGAGGATGAAGCGCGGGATAATAGTAACCACGCCGGGCAGCATCATGGTGGAAAGGAGCACCAGGAACCACCAGTTCCGGCCGGGGAAAGGGTTGCGGGCCATCCCCTTCCTTGGGCCCCTCCCGTGTCTCCTGGGGGTGCTAGAATGAATCGGGTGGGTTTTGTCGGTACCGTGAGGACCTTGGAGAACCTGATAGTTCGACCAGGAACAGCACACAGGAGTCCATCGGCCGGGATTCAAGGATAGTGGCAGGAGTCTGGGAGTGTCATAGGGGAGCATCGACAGAGGATTGAGAGTCGGAGCGGGGGGCAAGGTACAATTCTGGCGTTCATTGTAGGGTTGCATGGGCCGGGCAACAGGACGAGTGCGCCTTACCTGTTGCGAAAGAGTCCCGGCGGCGCAACTAGGGTCGAGTTTCCTCACGTGGATACTCGTGCGCCGCGCTGGCAATCATATCGAGGAGTGCAGCGGGCACTTTTCGTCGGTCAATCCAGTGCTCATCCTGGAAGATCCGCTGGTCGAACTCCGCCGTCACCACGCCCTCGACGAAGGGCGTGCCGACAGCCACCGGGGTTCCGTCCATGTCCCAGATGTTGCTGTCCCCCGAACTCAGCTTCTCAGGGGTCACGCCAATGACATTCGAGCGCACAACTACCATCTTCAGAAGGGTCGCCAGGGCC
>JBBQIE010000380.1:0-3497 GCA_038324625.1 Anaerolineae bacterium
CGCATCCTCGACCGGGAACGCAAGGGGCTCTATCGAGCCTACGAGGAGCGCCGAGAGCACAGCAGCTTCGTGCGTGGCCGCCTGGACACACGCAGGCTGTCCACCACGGGCTACGATCCGCGGCTTCTCTGCCACTATCACGACCACACCGCCGACATCGAGGACAACCAACTGCTGCTCTGGACCCTCTTCACCATCGCCCGTAGCGGCCTATGCACCGAGCACGCCCGACCCACCGTGCGCCGAGCCTACCACCACTTGGCCCAAGTGACCGACTTGGTCGGCTTCTCCCCTCCGGACTGCCTGGGCCGCCTCTATCACCGGCTCAACGAAGACTACCGCTCCCTGCACGCCCTGTGTCACTTCTTCCTGGCCGGCTCCGGGCCCAACCACCGCGCCGGCGACCACGGCATGTTGCCTTTCCTCATCAATATGAACGCTCTATTTGAAGTCTTCGTGGCCGAGTGGCTGCGGCGGCACGGCCCGCCCGGCGTGGTCGTCAAGGCGCAGCATCCACTTAGGTTCGAGGGTAACCCCTGGCTGAATGCGCGACCGGACCTGGTGCTGTCTGACGCGACATCGGGAGACCCACTGATGGTGCTCGACACCAAGTACAAGCTCCACGACGACCCCGTGATGGGCGACGTGGAGCAGGTGGTGTTCTACGCCGAGGCCCTGGGCTGCCGGGAGGCGGTGCTCATCTACCCCCGCATTCTGCCCTCACCGGTGGATGTGACCGTCGGCGACATCCGGGTGCGCTCCGTGTCTTTCGCCCTGGATGGCGACCTGGACACGGCGGGCAGAGCGTTCCTGGCCCAAGTCACCAGAGCAATCGCGCCGGGGCAGCGAGCGGCTACGCCTTCGCCGGCGTGAGGCTCGCGGCCCCGGCGACATGCGGGGCCATTGACGGCTCTCACCGCCCGACCCACAATGCCGGCAACTCCAGCTACAGGAGGCCAAAGACATGACCGGACTTCGCGCCGGCTTCGGCCGGGCAGAGATCACTCCCCGTTTGGGTTGCCGCTTGATGGGGTACTCCAGCCGCCAGAGGATGGCCGTCGGGGTACACGATCCCCTCCTGGCTCGGGCCCTGGCCCTGGAGACCGAGAACGGCCTCCACGTCCTGATCGCTTGCGAGCTACTCTACACTACCGGGCCCACCACCGAGGCGGTGCGGGAGGCGGTGGAGCGGCGCCTGGGCATCCCGCCGGAGCACGTGTTCACGGCCGCTATCCACACCCACTCCGGGCCGGACGACCTGGACCCCGACAACTGGGAGCGCCCCCTGGCGGAAATAATCGCCGACGCAGTGGAGGCGGCGGTGGGGGCCCTCCAGCCGGCACGGGTGGGCAGCGGCTTCGGCTTCCTCTACGGCCATTCCATCAACCGCCGCTGGCTGGATCGCCCGGTGGACCCGGCAGTGGGCATCATCCGGGTGGACGACGCCGAGGGCCGGCCCCTGGGCCTGGTGTGCAACTTCGCCTGCCACGGGGTGGTGATGGGGGCCGACAACCTCCTCATCAGCGCCGATTGGCCCGGTCAAGCCTGCCGAGATTTGGAAGGGGCCGGCTTCGGGGAGTGTCTCTTCTACCAGGGTGGATGCGGGGAGATCAACCCCCTGGTGACCGGGGTGCGGGCCCTACTGGAGAGCGGCCGCCCGGTGGTGGCCATCGGGGGCATCGGCGTCTGGTACGGCGACCGCGACGACCCTGAGGCCTGGAACATCGGCGACCGGGCCGGAGGCACTTTCGAGGAGGTGGCGGAGTTGGCCGCCGCCTTCACCGCCGAGGCGGCGCGGGTAGCCTGCGGTATCCGCACCGAGGAAGAGGCGGAGGTCTGGTCCCAGCAACTCACGGTGGACGCCGCCCGCTCCCCGGAGGAACCGGTCATGGCCCTGCCCGAGGGGAGGGCCGTCACGGTGGCGCGGCCCCTACAACTGGACAGCGAGGTGATGCTCTTCCGGCTGGGGGATGCCCTGCTGGTGGGCGAGCCGGGGGAGGTGTTCGGGGAGACCTCGGCCCGGCTGCGGACGCGTCTGCGGCTGCTGGGGTACCGGACGCCGCTCCTGGTGAGCTACGCCAACGGTTCCATCGGCTACCTGCCGGAGCCGGAGGCCTTCGATGAGGGTGGCTATGAGCCCCTGTCTCCCACCCTGCGGGGGGTCAGCCGCCACTACCAGCAGCGGGTGTGGGAGGCGGTGCGGACTGCCCTTCCCTAGGGCAATAGTCAGGGGCGGCCCTCGTCCTGAACGCAGCCCTCCTCACCCCACCCGTCATGCTGAATGGAGCGTTCCTCAGCGGAGTGAAGCATCTCGCCGTGGCAGGCTAAGACCCTTCGCTCCGCTCAGGGTGACGGGTGTAGAGTGCTCAGGGTGATGGGTGTCGAGCGCTCACGGTGATGGATTCCGCGATGCCCTAGGCGCGGGCGGCCTGCCGGCGCTTCTCCTCGATGGCGGCCATCAGTTGATCGAAGGAGTCGGCGAAGGAGCGCACCCCTTCGCGCTGTAGCCTCTCGGTGATGCCGTCCAAGCCTATGCCCAGGGCCTCCAGGGCGGCCACCTGGTCTCGGGCCGCGTCCAGCCCCTTCTCCACCGTCAGAGCGGCGGTGCCGCCCTTGGCGAAGGCCTCGATGGTGTCCGGGGGCATGGTGTTGACGGTGTGGGGCCCGATGAGTTCGTCCACGTAGAGGGTGGGGGAGTAGGCCGGGTTCTTGGTGCCGGTGCTCCCCCAGAGGACCCGCTGCATCCGGGCCCCCTTGGCGGCCAGCCGCTCCCAGCGCTCGCCGCTGAAGGTCCGCCGGAAGCGGGCGTAGATCATCTTGGCGTTGGCCACGGCGATCTTTCCCTGAAGGTCGGTGTTGCCGGCCCGCTCCAGCTTCTCATCCACCGCCGTGTCCACCCGGCTGACGAAGACCGAGGCCACCGAGGCCACCCCTGACAGGTCGTCGCGCCGATCCGACAAGGTTTCCAGCCCGGATAGGTAAGCCTCGGCGACGGCGTCGTAGTGAGCCAAGGAGAACATCAGGGTGACGTTGATATTGAAGCCCTCGCCGATGAGGGTGCGGATGACGGGGACGCCGGCCGAGGTGGCGGGGACCTTGAACATGACGTTGGGCCGGTCCACGTCGGCCCGGAGGCGTCGCACCTCCGCCAGGGTGCCCGCGGTGTCATCGGCCAGGCCGGGGTCGGCCTCCAGGCTGACGTAGCCGTCGCCCCTGCTCGACTGGTCGTAGAGGGGCCGGAAGAGGTCGGCGGCATGTTGGATGTCGTCCACCGCCAGGGACTCATAGATCGCGGAGGTGGAGAGCCCCTGGCGGGCCAGGGTCCGCAGTTGCTCGTCGTAGTCGTCGCCGGCGCTGATAGCCTTCTGGAAGATGGTGGGATTGGAGGTGAGGCCCCGCACCCCCCGAGCGATGAGTTCCTGCAACTCCCCGGAGGTGATGAGCGAGCGGCGGATGTAGTCCAGCCAGACCGACTGGCCCAGGGCGGCCAACTCTTG
>JBBQIE010000381.1:0-3497 GCA_038324625.1 Anaerolineae bacterium
GTGGTGGAGCGCTACTCCTCGGTGGACGATGCCGCCCTAGCCGAGTGGCTGGGCGAGCACTACGGCCTCCCCGAAGACCAGCGGCTAGTGGCTCCCGCGGCGTTCATGGGAACCGATGCCTTGGTCGCCGAGAACGTCACCTATAAGAACCTGGAGGTCCTGGTCCAGGATTACCAGTCTCAAGGCGCCCCGCGAGTGTGGGCGAACTGGGAGGCGGAGCGGGAGGTGGCCGAGAGTCGGGTAGTCGGGCGCTTCCTCTCCTTCGGCTTCTTCACCATCCTGGCCGCCGGCCTGATTGATGGGGTGAATCCCTGCGCCTTCGCTACTCTGGTCTTCTTCGTGTCCTACCTCTCCGTGACCGGGCGGAGCCGGCGGCAGGTGCTGGCCGCCGGGGTGGCCTTCACCCTGGGGGTCTTCCTCACCTACCTGCTCATCGGGGTAGGTCTCTACCGACTCCTGGCCGCCATTCCCTCACTGTCCACCCTCGGGCGAGTCATCTACACCATCACCGCCGTGGCCTGCCTGGTCCTGGCCGGCTTCAGCCTCTACGACTACCTCCAGGCCCGGCGGGGCGACACTGGGTCCATGGCCCTGCGCCTGCCCACCCGCCTGCGCCGGCAGGTCAACCGTTTCATCCGCGAGAGCATGGGCCCAGGGAAGGCCGCCGTAGCCGCCCTGGTGGCGGGAGTCCTGGTCTCGGTGGTAGAGCTGGCCTGCACCGGACAGGTGTACTTGCCAACCCTGATGTTCGTGGCCGGCCGGCCGGAGCTGCGCGCCAACGCCGTGGGCGCCCTAGCCCTCTATAACCTCGCCTTCGTGGTGCCCCTCATCGTGGTGTTCGCCGTGTCCGCCTACGGGATGGGCTCGGAGCGATTGCGGTCCCTCCTCGCCCGCCACACCGCCACCGTCAAGCTCCTGACCACCGTGCTCTTCCTGCTCTTGGCCGTGTGGCTGGTGACCCTCGTCGTGTAGGACAGCAGAGCCCCCGACCCACCGAAAGACCCTGAAGGTCTCGGAGA
This sequence comes from Anaerolineae bacterium, assembly GCA_038324625.1. GTDB lineage: Bacteria > Chloroflexota > Anaerolineae > DRVO01 > DRVO01 > JBBQIE01. The sequence continues at coordinate 1,020 of JBBQIE010000381.1, forward strand.
CCTTCAGGGTCTTTCCCTTCCTTTGGCTCTTGACGACCGCCCCATCATGCCTTACAATAGGCATACCTTAGGAGAAAGATTAGGTATGCCTGAACACACGGACGTGCTACTCACCACCGGGGTGGGCGAGTACCTGGAGGCGATCTACAAGCTCACCGACGACGAGTCCCCCGTTCCCCTGCCCACCCTCTCGGATCACCTGGGAGTATCGGCCGCCTCGGCCAACGAGATGGTCCGCAAACTCTCGGACCGCGGCCTGGCCCACTATGAGCCCTACAAGGGCGCCTCCCTCACCGAAGAGGGCCGGCGCCAGGCCCTAAGCGTTATCCGCAGACACCGCCTCTGGGAGCGCCTCCTCACCGACTTCCTGGAGATGCCCTGGGACGAGGTCCACGAGGAAGCCTGCCGCCTAGAACACGCCACCTCCGCCGCTCTCGAGGCCCGCCTCTCCCGATTCCTGGACGCTCCCTCCAGCTGTCCCCACGGGCACACCATGCCCGGCGCCGACGGCACCCTGGAACAGCCGGAGATGGTACCTCTCAGCACCTTGACTCCCGGCGGGCAAGCGGTGGTCATCGAAGTCCCCGAGGAGGATGCCGCCCTGTTGCGCTACCTGGACGAGCTCAACCTCCGCCCCTCCCGAGTGATCACACTCCTGGGAGTTGAGCCCTTCAATGGGCCTCTCCGCCTGCGCATTGACGACCGAGACTGTATCCTTGGACGAAACCTGGCCGACCGCATAAGCGTCCAGATACTGGAGACCGCCGATGAATAGCTGCGTTTCCCTCCTTGACTTGGGCGCCGGCGAGGCCGGGACGGTAGTGGACTGCAATGGCGGGCATGGCCTGGTCAGTCGCTTCGCCGCCATGGGGTTCACCCCGGGCTCCTTGATAACCGTAATAAACAACCATCGTCGAGGGCCTATCTTGGTGTATGTACACGGCTCTCGGGTGGCCCTGGGCCGCGGCGAGGCGGCCAAGGTGCTGGTGCGGCCCGAAGGAGACGAAAACGGTGCCTGAAACGGCCCTGAGCACCACCGACCGCGCCACCCGAGCCATCACGCAGGCTATGTCCTGCTGCGGTGACGGCTTCGATTCGGTCAAGATACCCGAGGGCACCCAGGTTCTGCGGGTGGCTCTCGCCGGACAGCCGAACGTCGGCAAGTCCACCGTGTTCAACCTCCTCACCGGCCTCAGCCAGCACGTGGGCAACTGGCCGGGCAAGACGGTGGAGCAGAAGCTGGGCACCTACTGCCAGGGGGATACCACCCTGGTCCTAGTGGACCTGCCCGGCACCTACAGCCTCACCGCCAACTCCGACGAGGAGCGAGTCACCCGGGATTTCATCATTCGGGAGCACCCGGACGTGGTGGTCCTAGTGGCCGATGCCGCCGCTCTGGAGCGCAACCTGTACCTGCTGTCGGAGCTGTTGATCCTCCCCGCCCCGGTCATCCTGGCCCTGAACATGATGGATGTTGCCGAGAGCCAGGGCATCGAGGTGGACACCGTTGCTCTTTCCCGGGCCCTCGGCATACCGGTGGTCCCCATGGCCGCCTCCCGAAACCAAGGGGTGCGCGAACTGGTGCAGGAGATCGAGGCCTTCGCTTGCAACCCCGAGCCCTATCTCCCCAATCGGCCTCAACTGCGGTCCGACCACCGCGAGACTCTGGCCCACCTTCGGGAGCTTATCTCCGGCCAGGTCCCCGCCCTCTTCGAGGAGGAGTGGGTGGCCATCAAACTCCTCGAAGGGGACTCCGAGGTGACGGATCTGGCGCGGGGCTGGCTGCCGGATGATCTCTGGCGCCAGGTTCATGCAGTGCTGCTCCAGCACGAGGACGCCATCCTGGACATCGCCGGCGGCCGCTATGAGTGGATCAGCGGTCTTCTGAAGCAGTCCGTCTCCAGCCGGCGCCTGGGTCGAATCGGGTTCACCGAGCGTTTCGATCGCTGGGCCACCCATCCCCTCTGGGGCGTTCTCATGCTCCTGGGGGCCACCGGCTTGGCCTTCTTTCTGGTGTACGCCGTCGGGTCACCGCTTCAGGGCCTTCTGGACCGGGTGCTTATCCACGGGCCCTCCGTCTGGATACGCCGCACCTTCACCGACGCCCCGCCTCTGCTCGTCAGCCTAGTCACGGATGGCATCCTCGGAGGCGCCGGGACCGTGGTGACCTTCGTCCCCATATTGGCCATCTTCTTCGTAGCCCTTGGGCTCCTGGAGGACACCGGCTACATGGCCCGGGCCGCCTTCGTGATGGACCGCTTCATGCACGCCCTCGGCCTCCACGGGCGCTCCTTCATGCCCCTCTTCCTGGGCTTCGGCTGCAACGTGCCCGCCATTCTCGGCGCCCGCATCGTAGATTCGCGACGAGGGCGGCTGATAACCATCCTTCTGGCGCCGTTGGTCCCCTGCACCGCCCGCCTGGGGGTTCTGGCCACCCTGGCGACCGCCTTCTTCGGGCCCCTGGCTTTCCCGGTGACC
>JBBQIE010000382.1:0-3489 GCA_038324625.1 Anaerolineae bacterium
CTTCGGCATCAGCCCCTCGACCTGGGCCATCATCATGATAGTCATCGGAGCGGCCGTGGCCATACTCATGAGCGCCACCCGCCGCGATATCGCCTACAACCTGGTGATCGTCTGGGCCTTCGTGGGCATCGCCGTCAGCCAGGCTGACCTGCAGTCCGTGGTCTTCGTCGCCGCCCTGATGGTGGTGGCCGTGGTCCTGGGCCTAGCCCTCAGCCTCACCGGCCGCCTGTCTCTAGGCCGAGCCCGCGCCGCCTGATCCGCCCATCGGCGGACCCCCGCCCCAGGAGAGCCTCATGGACCTGCGACTCAAGGACAAGGTAGCCCTGGTGACCGGGGGCAGCCGGGGCATCGGCCTCCGCATCGCCCGCGCCTTTGCCGACGAGGGCTGCCACGTGGGTCTGTGCGCCCGCTCGGAGCCCGAGTTGCGGGAGGCCCGTCAGGATCTGGCCGACCGTGGGGTACGGGTGCTGGCGGTGCCGGCGGACGTCCTCCTGCCCGAGGACGCCGCCCGCTTCGTGGAGGAATGCGTCTCTCACTTGGGCGGGGTGGACATCCTGGTCAACAACGTGGGCTTCAACCTGGGGGGCGACCTGCTCCACTCCACCGATGAGGAGTGGCGGCGGGTCTTCGAGGGCAACACCTTCCAGGCCGTCCGCCTCACCCGCCTGGTGGTGCCGCACATGCGGCTCCGGGGCGGAGGCGCCATCATCAACATCGCCTCCATCTCCGGCTGGGAGCCGCAACTCGCCGGCACCGGCCAGTACGGCGCCTCCAAGGCCGCCACCATCTTCCTCACCGAGCGCCTGGCCCTGGAGCTGGCCCACGACCACATCCGGGTCAACACCGTCTCCCCGGGGTCCATCCTCTTCCCCGGCGGCGGCTGGGACCGAGTGCGGCAGGAGAAGCCCGACCAGTTCGCCGCCTACGTCCGGGACGGCTTCCCCATGGGCCGGCTGGGTACCCCCGAGGAGGTAGCGGACGCGGTGGTGTTCCTGGCCTCCCCGCGGGCCAACTGGATCAACGGTCGCCACCTCCCGGTGGACGGCCTAGAGCAGCCCGTCCCCATGCCCGAGAGGCGCCCCTGGTAGGAGGGTCAGGCGAGCATGTCGGCGGGAGTAAGCAAGAGAGCCCGGCAACCCTCCGCCCACCCCCGGACCCGCTCCTCGAAGCCCCGGCGGGCGAAGAGGACGTGCCGCGCATCCGGCCGCAGGAGAGGGCCCAGGGCGTAGACGTGCTGTAGGTACCGCTGAAGCTGGGCCCACGACATGGGGTTCGCTTGCCACTTCGCTTCCCCGGTCAGGGCCACCTGCCCCCGTTCATCCGTACCCACCACGTCCAGCTCGTGGTCGGCCGTCCACCAGCTTCCCACCCGGGTCAGCCGGGGCACGGACTCACTCATCGCTAACCGGACCCAGTCCCGGCACATGGCCTCGAAGGAGGGGCCCATATAGTCCGAGAGTTGGGCCATGACGGCGGCCACCACCCCCTCGGCATTGCCGAACTCAATCTGCCCCTGGTTGGGCTCGATGAAGCGAAACCAGAAGCGAAGGAAGTTGTCGGACAGGCGATACTGAGTGTAGTAGGTGCGGCTCTCTCGGGTCTCAGTCACCGGCAGCACCCGTTCCACCAGGGCCATGTCGCCGCGGAGGAAGTCCACGATTCGTCCCAGGGAGGCGGCCCGAATGCCGGCGGCGTCGGCGATCTCCGACCAGCGGTGCTTGCCGCGGGCGATGGCCCGCAGGACCGCCAGGGCCTCGGCGGCCTCGAAGAGACGGTGGGTGTCGGCGAAGAGGGCCTGCGGCTCGACGTAGAGCCGAGCCCAGGGTGAAGCGATGGACTCCAGGATATTCTCGGAGATGGATCGCTGGGGGCTGAAGAAGGTCAGGTAAAGGGGCACCCCTCCGAGGATGCCGTAGGCAGTCAAGGCATCCTCGGGTTCGGAGAAGCGTAGCATATCGTTCGCCGCCCGGAAGTCGAGAGGCCGCACCGGAACCCTCCCGGTGAGACAGCCGGCCAGCGGGGCCGCGCCGGTGAGTAGCGACTCCATCATCTGCACGGCGGAGCCGCAGATGACCAGAACCAGATCCAGCCTGCGCCCCTTCGCGTCCCACCAGTTCTGCAACACTGAGGGCAGGCTCTCTTCCCGCGCCGCCCAATAGGGGATCTCATCCAGGATCAGGAGTAATCGCCCCTGCCCGGCGAGCCGCTCGATGAGGGCGAATACCGCCGCCCAGCCTGACGGGGGCTCCGCGGTGAGCACGGGGTCCTCGGCCAACCCCGTCAGGGCCCGGCCCAGCAGCGGCAACTGCTCCTCGGTGGACATGTACTGGCAGCGGTAGTAGACGGCCCGCTTGCCGGCGGCGAAGCGCTCGAGAAGAAAGGTCTTGCCCACCCGGCGTCGGCCGGTAACGGGGACGAATTGCGCCGTACCCGAGTCCCAGAACCCTTCTAGAGCCGCCAGCTCCCGTTCCCGGTCCACAAACGGCATCCCAGCCTCCGCTACCAAAAGAGTTAGTATCTGCTATAATAGTATCTCTCTTGGTAGTAACACAAGTGACACTATCGGAGAATCTGGCCCCTCGCTCTCTCTCCCTTCTTCGCGCCTTGGCGTCTTTGCGTGAGATCGGACCTCACCCCGGAACTAACGCCAAGGCCTCCTGGACCAGTACGGCATCCTCCGCCACCCCGTAGGCCATCTCGTAGAAAGACACCAGGCACTCCCGCAGGGCCACTCCCTCGGGCGCCGGTCCGCCGAAGGGCCACCACAGCAGCTCGTTGCGCAACGGCGGCCCGCCGATAGCGCTGGGTACTCGATGCGACGGCAGGCCGGGCAAGGGGACAATGCCGTGACGCCGGTAGAAGCCGATCCGCCGCGTCCGAAGGGCCCGCTCTTCCCCCGTTCCCCAATCGGGCGACTCTACCTCCAGAAGCACGCCTCGGTCGGCCCCGGCGTCCCGGAGTTCCTCCCCCAGGTACCCCAGGAAGGCCGAGCCCACCCCCCGGTTCCGGTGGCCCGGAGCCACGGCCAGGTAATCCAGCAGCAGCACTCCCTCCACCGCCAGGGGCATCACCACCGCGAAGCCCACCAGGCCCTCGCCGGCGTGGGCGGTGAAGAGCCAAGCCTGACCGCTCTCCACCTTGGCCGCCAGCACCCTCGGATCGTCCCGCTCCTCCGGGGGGAAGCTCGCAAAGAGTATGTCCGTAAGCTGATCGCGCAACTTGTCCACCAGATGGGAGCGCCTCATGAAGGTCAAGCTACCCCCATCTGACGATGACCTTTCGCGTTTTCGTCCCTTTTCTGTCATGGTTCCTGTGATGTCAGACGGCGGGAGGGCGGCGGTCTGAAGGCCGCCGCTGAGGGCCTTCGGCCAAGGGGTTAGGGTCAAGTGGTGATATGGAGCAATGAGCCAGGACCGGTTCGCAGGCCGGCGCCATCTTGCATCGGCCGCGCGGCTTCCTTGGCCGAAGGCCATCAGCGGGCGCCTTTAG
>JBBQIE010000383.1:0-3487 GCA_038324625.1 Anaerolineae bacterium
GAACAGAGGGTCCTGCAGAGCCTTCTGGAGGTTGCCTAGACCGACGAAGTGGATGGGACGCAGAATCTCGTAGTCGGTGGAGGCGAGCCATAGAGAAGCTATCATGGGCCCGGCGGTGAATATGATGAAGCCCAGGAGCCAGGGGACGATGCAGAGGAATCCCTGCCAGGCCTCCTTGCGCAAGGCCGGCGATCGGCCAGAGGAACCCCAGAGCTTACGGGCCTCCATGATCTGTGAGCCCATCCAGCATTCCCCCCTCAAGGGTTTGGCGTCGGGATTCGCGCTCCGGCGCATTGCAAAGAAATTATAAGGTCTTTGGGGCAGGGCCGCCAGTTGCCGCATCAACTCATCCAAGACACTAACGAAATGGGCGTTGTCAATCAGATGATAGTGTTGCCGAAGGCAGGTCGCTGACTCAATTGGCAGTGTCACCGGGCCTATGCCGCCTCCTTCTAGTGGATGCGCTGCCTTGACTCCCTCTCCCTCGATATGGCACACTGAGGTTGTTGGATGATCCACATTAGCGTAAGCGTTCAGGAGGCAGTTACATGCCAAGCACTAGACGATTCTCCGCGCGTTCCCTCATCGGTCTGGCAGTGGCCCTGGCCCTTGCCTTCACCCTACCCGGCCTGGTGAGCGCCCAAGGCACCGACCAGATGACCGGCACGCCCACGCGCTCCGTCACCGTGGTGGGCAGCGGCACCAGCAGCGTGGTTCCCGACATCGCCTCCCTCAGCCTGGGGGTGGAGACCAAGATGGCCAACGTGTCCGATGCCGTCTCCGCCAACCGAGACAGCATGGACGCCATCATGACCGCCCTGGCCGACGCCGGAGTGGCGGAGAAGGATATCCGCACCACCGACTACAGCATCTTCTACGACGAGGGCTCTCAGGGGCAGGAGCCGGCCTACCGGGTGAGCAACACCGTCAATGTCAACGTCCGAGACTTGGGCATGGTGGGTGACGTGATTGATGCCGCGGTCCAGGCGGGAGCCAACCGCATCTTCGGCATCAACCTCACCGTATCCGATTGGACCCCGACTCAGGACGAGGCTCGCTCCCAAGCGGTCTCCGACGCGCAACGGCGGGCCGAGGATCTGGCCCAATTGGTGGGGATGCAGCTGGGAGAAGTACTCAGCATCAGCGAGGTCGTGGGTGGAGGGGTGTCTCCCCTGCCTCGCATGGCCACCGCCGCCAGCGCCGGGCCGGCGATATCCCCGGGGCAACTGGACTACACCGCCACCGTTCAGATCACCTACGCGCTCCAGCCCTCCTCGGGCACGCCCTCGGCGACCGGCACCCCCACCGCCGGCGCTACGGACAGCGGGGCCCTGACCCCGGAGCAGCTGCAGAACGCCATCTATCTCTCCGACTACGGCCCTGAGGGCTCGGTGCAGCTCACCGACGGGTCCTTCAAGGGCCCGGCGGCCCCCCGATCGGCCACCGAGATAGTGGTCCAGCTCGCCTCTCAGATGGCATTTGGGGACTTGAATGGGGATGGCAGCGAGGATGCCGTCGTCGTCCTGGTGACCCAGCCGGGCGGGAGCGGCAGCTTCTACGATCTGGCCGCGGTTCTCAATGAGGGCGGCGAGCCGGTGAACGTGGCCATCGCCTTCCTGGGAGACCGGGCGAAGCTGAACGGTCTGTCTATTGCCGACGGACAGATCGCGGTGGACATGGTGATCCAGGGCCCCAACGACCCCATGTGCTGCCCCACCCACCGAGTCACCCAGACCTACGCGCTCGAGGGTGACCAACTGGTGAATGTGGGCACCAAGGCGGGAGAGACCGCCATCCAATTGCCCGACGGCACCGTCTGCCAGTTCGCCGGCACGGGGGCCACCCTGGCCTTCGACGGCAAGCGCCTGAACTACACCTGCGGCGAGATGGACGGGGATCAGGTAGCCCTTCTGGGCGAGCCGGAGATCAGCGGTACCGACTGGACGGTGGAGAAGGCCGTCATCGGTCACGGGGATGAGGGCTTCTTCGTCCGCGACTCCGAGACGGTGAGCATGACCGTCTCCAGCGTCGAGCTTGAGGACGGCACCGTCTGCCTGAACGCCGGGCGCGGGGCCACCCTGGCCTTCGAGGGCAAGCGCCTGAACTACACCTGCGAGGAGCAGGGGAACAACACCATCGGCCTCATCGGCGATTTCCAGCAGGAAGACGGCTACTGGATGGCCGAGCGGGCCCTGATCGTCCATAGCGACAAGGGCTTTGCCCTCTCGGAGTCCAGCGAGGAGCCGATCGTCCTCCTCACCGGCCAAGAGACCGAGCAGTAGTAGCGCAGCACCACCCAGACCCTAAAGGTCTTCGAGATATTTAGGGTCTGGCCCAGCATCCCCCTCCCGCACCGGCCAGATGAGGAAGAGCACCCCGCCCAGGAACCGCACCCCGGCCGCCACCAGCATCGCCACCCGGATGCCGGCCCACCCCGCCAGCGCCGGCCCCAGCAGCGGGCCCACCAGAGAAGTGACATTGACCGACACGGCGTTGAGGGCCACGTAGTCGGCCCGCTTCTCCGGCGGGGCCAGGGCCAACAGGACATTGAAAGTGGCCAGGGCCAAGGCCGAGCTGAACAGGCCCCCGGAGCAGGAGGCGACAAGCACCAACGGCAGTCCCCGCGCCATCGCCGTCACCAGGGGATAGATGCCCAGCCCCAGGGTGGCTGCCAAGAGCACTGGTCCGTGGCCGTATTTGTTCGCCACCCGGCCCCAGAAGAAGTATCCCACGATGGAGAAAGCGTAGACCACCATTGTTGCCGTGGCGATGTCGCCGTCACTCAGCCCCAAATCCCGCACCCAGAAGACGCTGAACAAGGGCTGGGGTAGGGCCATGCCGAATCGGAAGAGGGTTAGGGCCAAGAGGTAGGCGCCGAAGGCCCGGTTCACCCGAAGCGCCGCCAGCCCTCCCCGCAGTCGCCTGGCCGAGGGGACCCGCTTCTGCTCCACCGCCACCTTCTGATCGGGGATGCGGATCTTGCTGAAGACCCACACGCTCAGCATCGCCGCCACGAAGCTCCCGGCGAAGACCACCTGGTAGCCCAGGGGGAAGGGGAGGGTATCCAGCAGCCGGCCCACGACGGGAAGGGCCAGGGCGGCCACGCAAGAGTGAACGGCATAGCGAGTGCTGATCACGGTGGCCCGCCGCTTGGGGGGAATCGTCTCCGCCAAGGCGGCGGTAACCGAGACCTCCACGAAGTTGGTGGGGATGGCGGCCAGGGCCCAGATGACCACGATAGCAGCCCCGCCCCAGTGGGGAAAGAGCCAGGGGACCAGGGCAATGAACAGGTAGGAGACCCGGAAGGCAATGCGGGAACGGATCACCACCGCCTGTATCCGCGGCTGCCGGGCCACGTAGCGCCCCGCCGGCACCGCTGAGAGCACCAGAAGCAGCGAGGGCAGGCTGCTCAATAACCCTATGAGGAAGGTGGACGCCCCCAGCCGGACGGCGAACACGGAGAGGTACGCGGTGGCACCGGCAGCCA
>JBBQIE010000384.1:0-3482 GCA_038324625.1 Anaerolineae bacterium
GGCATGGGGGCCGTCTACCGCGCCGATGACCTGCGCCTAACCGGGAGAGAGTGCGCCCTCAAAGAGGTGACCTACCAGGTCACCGGCCTGCCGGATGCCGACGAGGCCCGGGAGCAGTTCTACCGGGAGGCCAGCACCCTGGCCCGGCTCGATCACCCCAACCTGCCCAAGGTCTCCGACCATTTCTCCGAAAACGGCTGCGACTACCTGGTGATGGACTTCGTGGGTGGGCCCGACCTTCAGACCCTGGTGCAGGAGGCCGGCGCTAAGGGCGATCACCTACAGGAGAAGCAGGTGATCGAGTGGGCAGCGCAGCTCTGCGACGCTCTCGAATACCTCCACTCCCAGGAGCCGCCGGTCCTGCATCGAGACATCAAGCCCGCCAACATCCGCCTGACCGGAAGCGGGCTGGTGAAGCTGGTGGACTTCGGCCTGGTCAAGCTCATGATGCCCGACGAGACCCGCACGGTGACCGTGGTCCACGGCCGGGGAACGGTGAGCTACACCCCGCTGGAGCAATACGGGGGAGAGACCGGCCATACCGACGCCCGCTCCGACATCTACGGGCTGGGGGCCACCATCTACCACCTCCTCACCGGACAGCCGCCGGCATCTGCCAAGGATCGCTTCCTCCAGCCCGGGCTGCTGGCCCCGGCTCAGGAACTCAATCCCCGCATCTCCGACCGGACCGATGCCGTGATTCAGTGGGCCCTGGCCATGCACCCGGATCAGAGGCCGAGCACCACCGCCCAACTGCGCGACGTTCTGCTCGGCAAGGCTCCTCTACCCAAGAAAGGCCGATCGGGACGGGCGAAGAGGGAAAGCAACCCGGCCGGATCCTGGGCGCGGGCCCTGGGGGCCAACGCCGCTCTGCTCGTGGTCGTGCTCCTGCTGCTGGCCGCCGCCGCCTATGTCAGCTACCTACCCGACGGGGGACGCTTCCTCCCTTGACGAACCCAATCCCCGGCACCATCGCCGCCACCCCCGCCAGCATTGCGGCCATCAGGGGACGGGGCCAGGCCGGTAGTCCCACCGCGTCCAGCCATCCCAGCAGATAGGCGGTATAGACCGCCAATCCAAAGGCCAGGCTCAGGAGCACCAGGCGAGCGCGCCGAGGTCGCGATCGCACCCGGCGCCCCAAAGCCAAGTTGACCAGCAGGTCCCCTCCCACCATCCCGGCCAGGCCCCAGGCCAAGAGCAGCCCCCCCGAGCCCGCGCCCAACCCCGGGAACCTCGATCGCGGCTCGGCGGTGACGCTCGCCTCTGGGCTGACCACCGCCTCCGGCGGCACCGGAGTCTCGGTGGGCCTCGGGGTAGCGGTGGCGGTGGGCGCCGGGGTGGAGGTCGGGGGAAGGATGGTGGCGATGACCGCCGGCTCATCTCCCTTGATGGAGATCACCAATGTGCTCGAAGTGGCCCCGCTGTTGGTCGAGGCCGATACCTCCAGCTGGCCGCTGCGCTCCAGGGCGATACTGGTCTCCGCCTCCCCCCCCACGGTGGTGACGGTGCGGCGGGGGAGTTCCAGGCTCTCGGCGGGGTAGTAGAGGCGAAACTGCACCGGGGTGCCGTCCGGAACCGGGTTGCCGTTACGGTCGAGGATGGTGGAAGTGCGCACGGTGACGGTGCTCCCCACCTTCACCCCCACCGACTGGGCCCCCTCGATCTCCGCCGGGGCCACGATCCCGATATGGATCAGACGGCTGGGATCGGGCTCCAGACGAGCGATGAGCTCGTAATTAACCGCCTCCACGTCCAACGGCGGCGAGCCATAGGCCGGCACCTCCCGGAAGAGGGCTCTGGCCGCCGTTTCCAGGAAAGCATCGGTCTTGCTGTAGAGGGCGTAGTAGGCGGTCAGCTTGCTCACCTCGGTGGTGTCCAGGTAGTAGGGCACGTTCAGGGCGAACACGATGACCTTCCGGTTCCGCATCCAGTCCGGGCGCTGCTTTAGGAAGACCTTGAGGGCGTCCGAGTCCGGGGCCTCAGTCGCATCCACATCTCGCACCAGGAACACCAGCCAGTCCGCTGCCTGGAGCCACACGTTCAGTTGCGCCAAGCTGGGCGTCAGTGCCTTCCCGGTGGCGTCGGCGGCAATCAGCTCCTTCAGGTCGGCGAACCGGGCCCCCCTGACGTTGGCGGCGGTGACTTGACCGCTGCCGTTGGGGCCGTAGAGGCGCAGAATCGCCTTCTCCAGAGCCCCCGCCGGCAGACTCTCGAAGGGCGGGCAGGCGGAGCAGTCGCTCACGGTGCGGGTATCCGAAAGCACCAGCATGAGTTCATCTCGAAGCGGGGGCCCCGGGAGCCGATCCGCCAGCTCCTCCGCCCCCGGGTAGATCAGGGTGAGGGCATCCTGGGCCACCTGCATGGCCTGAGCCGCCCCCACCGCCGGGTCCGGCAACTCCGGCAGGTCCGCCATCAGCTCCCGGCTGAATTCGGGGTAGAGCCGCATCTTGGCCCTGATGATCCGCTCCAGGGAGGCATCCACTCGGGCCCGAAAGGAGGGCTCGCTCTCGTACTTCTCCATGAAGAAGATGATGGTCTCCTCCATGTTCGCCACCTGCAGTTCCCAATCGGCCTCGATGGCGAAATCGCACAGGTAGATCAGGTCGTTGCCCGCCATGAGGGCGTCCTGGGCAATGCGTTTGTGGGGGAACGTCCGTCCTTGGGGATCGTAGAACCGGCGCACCGCCGGGAGGCCGAGGGGGCCGCTCACCAACAGGCCGTTGACCCGCCAAGGGGCGAACTCCGGCAGGTTCATCAGCGCCGATAGCCCGTCCGAGTCCAGACCGATGGGGCGGGTGAGTTGCCTGATGTTCCCCTGGAAGCCGCGGTAGCGAATCAGGGGGCTGGTCATCATGCCGTCGGTAACTGCCGAGTCGTCCTCGAGATCGGGTGAGGTCACCGAGATGAAGGGAGCCAGCTCGATCTGCTTCAGTTCCTGGAGGCTCTTCTGCACCGTGGCCACTTCCTCGCTGGCCCGGCGATCGCTGCTCCCCAGGCCGGGGAAGTGCTTGGAGATGGCCAACACCATGCCCGCCGAGCCTTCATGGAGGCCCTGGATGTAGGCTCGGCCCATCTGCCCCACCCAGAAGGGATCCCCACCGAATGACCGCACCCCGATGTCGCCCGGGGCCTCCGGCCGGGTCCGCTGCAGCACATCCAAGTCCGGCCCCAGGAGCATGTTCACACCGAGGGCCGCCAGTTCCGCCCCCACAGTACGACCGATGGCATAGGCGTGATCGGGCTTCCAGGTAGCGCCGATGGCCATAGCGCTGGGAAGCTGGGTGAGCCCGGCCCGAATGGCGGAGTAAGGATAGCCGTCCCCATCCTGCTGCACCCCGATCAGGAGAGGTATCGTCTGAGCGTCGGCGGGAATCACCGGCGCTGGGGAGGCGGTACTACGAAACGCTGGGAGGTCGCCACCCTCATTTAGATTGGGGGGGACGTCAATCAGAGAGTCCTCCCGCCGCTCCAGGGCCAGGGCC
>JBBQIE010000385.1:0-3470 GCA_038324625.1 Anaerolineae bacterium
CCAGGTCCTGCAAGACGGCCACCGCCAGCTCCGTCTCTAGCTCGCGCTCACCCATGAACGGGCTCAAGTCGGGAAAGCGGACGCCGGTGCGGATAGGCACGATGATCAGGCCTTCGGCCCCGATCTCACCGGCGGCGCCCAGAATCCGCCGTATCTCGTTCAAACGGCCGGCGCGCTCCGCCGCGTCCAAGCAGAGGATATCGTGCCTGCCGGAACCGCAGACGGTGCTCACCGGTAGACTGCCGTCAGCCAAGGCGGCCTTGATCTCCGGGAGGTCCTCTAAGACGCTCCGCGAACTGACCTCAATCCCCTCGAAGCCAAACCCCCGGGCTGCGGCCGCCCTCTCGGCGTAAGTGGCGCCCGGTAGCATTCCTTCCTGCACCGCCAGCTTCATGAGTCCTCTCCCACCCATCAAGTCCCGACCATGCTAGACGTTGGCCCAAGCCAGGGTCAAATCCCGGCCACAGCCTCCTTTCGCCGAGGCCGCCGGAAGAACCCCTTGACGGCAGTGATGGCGTCTGCTATTGTTGCGCGGTTTTTTCGGTGACGATGCGGCATCTGGAGGTCTGATTGTCCAAAGAGCGGATCGGCGAGCAGGTGTTCGTCTTCATCAGCGATGAGTACGCGCAGGTCACCGCCACCGTGATCCTGACCGCACGCGGCAGTATCGTCGTTGACACTCTGCTCTTCCCGGGCGAAGCGGAGGAAGTGCGGTCCTTTGCCACCCGCGGGGGCAGACCGATTTCCTACCTTATGAATACTCACGGTCATCTCGATCACGTCTGCTGCAACTACCTGTACCCCGACGTGGAGGTGATCGCTCACCCGGGAGTGCGGCAGGCGATGCTCGGTGAGCTTCGGGCCTCCTTGGCCCAAGCAGCGACCAGCATCCCCGAGCTCAGAGAAGCCCGCTTGAGACCTCCCACCATGACGACGGCCACCGAACTCATGGTGCGACATGGCGGCCTAACCCTGCGCCTCATACCGCTCCCCGGCCACTCCGACGATGCCCTCGGGGTATACGTCGAAGAGGAGCGCATCCTGGTCGCCGGCGATGCCGTCCTGCCCGTGCCCCATTTCGTCGGGGGGGACCCGGACGTGCTGGCGCGCAGCCTTCAGCGCATCCGCGGCCTTTCCCTCAACACCATCGTCCAGGGCCACGGCGACGTCATCCTCAAGGGCGAGGTCAAAGAGGCCATTGACCATCGCCTGCGTTATATCCGCCAGGTGAAGCGCCTCGTGGGCGACGCCCTCGCTCGCGGTCTACCCTTGGAGCGGGTGCAAGAGTCGGATATCGAAGCCTTCGGTGGCTCGCGTTTGGACCTCGATGGCCTGACCCAGCAATTGCACGAGGACAACCTCGCCTATCTCTACCAGTTCCTGCAGGAAGGTGCCGCGGCTAAGGCCAAGGCGACGCGAACCATCTGACCGGCGCCGGCCATTTGCTCCATGGTCCGGGACGGCGATATACTGGTTTTCCATAGTGGCCCTGGGCCACGAGAGGCTGGGAACGAGAGTAGTACCCACCGACCATCCGTCAGAAAGGGGAGGCCACCGGCTGTAAGCCACCCTCGGAAGCAGGTGGGGAAGTCGCTCGGGAGCCGGGGAGCTGAGACTCAGGTAAGCTCCTCCAGGTGCGCCTGTTACAGCGTCAATGAGAACCTCGCCCGCCGGCGAGGAACCAAGGTGGTACCACGTGAGGCAGCGCCCTCTCGTCCTTGAGACGGGAGGGTTCGTCGTTTAAGTGGATTCCCTACCCCGAGAGGTGATGACATGCTCCCATTTGAAGCCACCCGCGATCTGCCCAAGACCTGGCAGCCGGAAGAGTTCGAGGCTCGTCTCTATGACTGGTGGGAGGCCCAGGGCTACTTCCAGGCCCAACCTGACCCCACCCAGGAGCCCTTCGTCATCCCCATGCCTCCCCCCAACATCACCGGGGCCCTTCATATCGGACACGCCATCACCGCCGCCGTGGAGGACATCCTCACCCGCTGGCAGCGGATGACCGGCCGTCCTACCCTGTGGATCCCGGGCACCGACCACGCCAGCATCGCCACCCACGCCGTGGTGGAGCGAGAGCTGGCCAAGGAAGGGCTCACCCGTTGGGACCTGGGACGCGAGAAGTTCGAGGAGCGGGTCTGGGCCTGGCGCGAGCAATACGGCCGCCGGATCACCCAGCAGCACCGGCGTCTGGGCGCCTCCTGCGATTGGACCCGCGAGCGCTTCACCCTCGACGAGACCTGCTCTCGGGCGGTGCGCGAGGCCTTCAAGCGCCTCTACGATAATGGGCTCATCTACCGGGGCGAGTACATGATCAACTGGTGCCCGAGGTGCGGCACCGCCATCTCCGACCTGGAGGTGATCCACGAGGACGAGCCGGGCAAGCTCTGGTACCTCAAGTACCCGCTTGCCGAGGAGAACGGTTACCTGGAGGTGGCCACCACCCGTCCGGAGACCATGCTCGGGGACACCGCCGTGGCCGTCAGCCCGGACGACGAGCGCTACGCCGGCCTGGTGGGCAAGACGGTCATCCTTCCCTTGGTGGAACGACGAATCCCCATCGTGGCCGACGAGGCCGTGGACCCCAAGTTCGGGACGGGCGCCGTCAAGGTGACCCCCGCCCACGACCCCAACGACTACGAGATCGGCCAACGCCACGACTTGCCCCTGATCAACGTGCTCACCGCCGATGGCCATATGTCCGAGGCCGCCGGCACCCGCTACGCCGGCCTGGATCGGCTGGAGGCCCGGAAAGCGGTTCTGGCCGCCCTGGAGACGGAGGGGCTGCTCTCGCGGGTGGAGGAGCACATCCACTCAGTCGGTCATTGTCAGCGCTGCGACACCATCCCCGAGCCCCGCATCTCCACTCAGTGGTTCGTCAAGGCGCGAGAGCTGGCCGGGCCGGCCATCGAAGCCGTCCGTGAGGGGCGCATCGAGATCATCCCGGAGCGGTTCACCCGTGTGTACTACAACTGGATGGAGAACATCCGCGAATGGTGCATCTCCCGCCAACTCTGGTGGGGTCACCGCATTCCCGTGTGGTATTGCCGGGAATGCGGTGGCATCACCGTGGCCGTGGATGACCCCAGCCAATGCGCCCACTGCGGCTGTGATCGCATCGAGCAGGATCCGGACGTGCTCGACACCTGGTTCTCCTCCGGGCTCTGGCCCTTTTCCATCCTCGGCTGGCCCGAGGAGAGCCCTGACCTGGCCTACTACTACCCGGCCACCGTCCTGGAGACCGGGTACGACATCATCTTCTTCTGGGTGGCCCGGATGATCATGATGGGCCTGGCCATGACCGGGAAGGAACCCTTCCGCTACGTCTACCTACACGGTCTCATTCGGGATGCCGAGGGCCGCAAGTACTCGAAGTCCCTGGGGAACGCCCTGGACCCGCTGGAGGTCATAGACCAGTACGGCACCGACGCCCTACGCTTCGCCTTAGTCACCAGCAGCACCCCCGGCAA
>JBBQIE010000386.1:0-3468 GCA_038324625.1 Anaerolineae bacterium
TGGACCTGGCCGGCATCGCCCGGCAACACCCGGAGTTGCAGATGATCGGGGGGGTGGACAAACGGCCCCTGGCGGAAGGGCCGGCGGCCATAGACGCCGAGTTGAGCAAGATCCCGCCCCTGCTGGAACGGGGGCGCTACATCCCGGCGGTGGACCACGGGGTGCCGCCGGACGTGTCCTGGGACAACTACCGCTATTTCGCCGAACGTCTGCGTGCCGTTATCGAGAGGGGCTGACCGGCATCGGCCGGTGGCTCTTCGATGGGAGATGAAGTATGGCTAAGGTTCTCGTGACCGGGGCGGCGGGGCAGGTCGGCTCCCGCCTGGTGCGGCAACTGCTCGACAAGGGCTACGAGGTCCGAGGGCTGATCCTCCCGGACGACCCGGCCGCCGGGCGGCTGGCGGGCCTGGACCTGGAGGTGGTGGAGGGCGACCTCCTGGACCCGGAGGTCTCGGAGAAGGCCACCGAGGGGGTGGATGGGGTGATCCACACCGCCAACCTGGTCGGTCCCTTGCCGGGGATGTCGGAGAGCGCCTTCTTCGACAACAACGTGCGCACCACCTTCCACGTGGCCCGCGCTTCCGGGCGCCGAGCCGACCGGGTGGGGCGGCTGGTCCACATAAGCTCCTCCAGCGTCTACCCCAGCGACACCCACCAGTACGCCGCCTGCTACGCTCCCATTGACGAAGAGCATCCTCGGCAGCCACGGGGCGTTTACCCCATGAGCAAGAACATCGGCGAGGAGATCGTCAACGCCGTGAGCCGGGAGACCAAGCTGCCGGCGGCCATCATTCGACCCTCCGGCATCGCCTCCGGCACCTCCATTCTGGGACGGTGGAACGTGGGGTTCGTCTCCACCATCCTCCGCATCGGCCAGGCCCACCCGGAGAGTGAACTCTACATGGCGGACGGCACCGAGCTCTGGCACGACCTGGAGGCAGCGGCCATCTCCAAGGAGCAGCCCTGCGCCGTGACCGACGATCGGGGCCGGCCCTGGCTCTACCGTCCGGTGGACGCCCGCGACGTGGCCCACGCCTGCGTCTGTGCCCTGGAAGCCCCCGGTGCCGTGGGCGAGGCCTTCAACGCCGCCGCCCCCGACCCCATCTACTACCCGGAGGCGGCCGAGATCATGTCCGAGGTGACCGGCCTGCCCGTCCTGGAGTGGCAGGTTCCGGTCCGCTGGGTGTTCGACCTGAGCATCACCAAGGCCAAGACCCTGACCGGCTACCGGCCCCGCTGGGGCATACGGGAGATGGTGGCGGATGCAGTGGCGATGCAGAAGGGAGAGAGTAGTGGGTGGTAAGTGGTGAGTAGGAAGTGGACGAGTCACCACTCACTACGCACCACTCCCCAGATTCGTTCCTGAGAGGATATAAACCATGACCGAGAGAAACTTCGAGTTCCGCCGGCGCATTTCCGTCGTTCACAAGCCCGATCGCCGCGATCCGGCTGCCCAGCCGGGGGCCGATGAGATCGCCATCGGGGATGGCTGGAGCATTCTCATCCCGGAGGCGGCCTCAGAGGTGTTGCTGACGGTGGCCAAGGACCTACAGGACTACCTCTTCACCAGCATGGGGGTGTCGGTGGCCCTGCGGCGCACGGATGCTCTGGCGGAGTCCGGGGAGGACTGTATCGTCCTGGGCACCAAGGCCGATCTGCCCAAGTTGAGGGCCGAGCTGTCCGTGGCCCGGAGCTACCGGCTGGTGGCCTCCCCGGGGCGAGTGGTGATCTGTGGCAACGAGGATCGGGGCACCGCCCAGGGGTGCTACTACGTGGAGGAGCTGATGAACCTCCGGGAGGCTCCCATCCTGGAGTCCCAAGATGTCTCCCGCGAGCCGCTCTTCTCCCCCCGCATGACCCACTCCGGGTGGGGCCTGGACGCCTACCCCGACGACTACCTGAACGCCATGGCCCACCACGGCTTCGATGCCGCCCTGCTGTTCGTGGGCACGCACGAGAATCCGTCGGAGGTGGTGGATCGCACCCCCAAGGGCTACCAGGACTTCAACAACCTCATTGACCGGGCCGCCCGCTACGGGATAGACGTCTATGCCTACTCCTACATCAAGAGCCCCAAACACCCGGAGGACCCGGACGCCGAGGCCTATTACGATGGCACTTACGGGGCCCTGTTCCGGGCCTGCCCCGGCTTCAAGGGCGTGACTCTGGTGGGGGAGTCGGTGGAGTTCCCCAGCCGAGATCCGAACACCACCGGGCGGCTGCGGCTGGAGCCCTCTCCCGACGGCCTACCGCCGACTAAGCGCAGCCCGGGGTGGTGGCCCTGCGAGGACTACCCCCAGTGGCTGAACCTGCTCAAGAAGGTCATCCGCCGCTACAGCCCCGAGGCCGACATCGTCTTCTGGACCTACAACTGGGGATGGGCCCCGGAGGAGCCGCGCCTGGCCCTGATACGGTCCCTGCCTCAGGACATCACCGTGCAGGCCACCTTCGAGATGTTCGAGCAGCGCAAGCGGGAGAACATCACCAGCGTCTGCGTGGACTACACCCTCTCCTTCGAGGGGCCGGGCCAGTACTTCGCCGGCGAGGCCAAGGCGGCTCACGAGCGGGGGCTGAAGCTTTACACCATGAGCAACACCGCCGGCCTCACCTGGGACATCGGGGTGATACCCTACCAACCGGCGCCCTTCCAATGGGCCCGGCGGTGGGAGGCCCTGCTCAAGGCGCGGGAGGACTGGGGCCTGAGCGGACTGATGGAGTCGCACCACTACGGCTGGTGGCCCTCCTTCGTGAGCGAGCTGGCCAAGAACGCCTTCTGGAGCGAGGGCCGGCCCACGGAAGACCTGGCCAAGGCCATCGCAACGCGGGACTTCGGGTCCGAGGCGGCCACCCTGGTGGTGGATGCCTGGCACGACTGGAGCGAGGCCACCCGCGACTACGTGCCCACCAACGAGGACCAGTACGGACCCTTCCGAGTGGGGCCGTCTTACCCCATGGCTCTGGGCCGAGCGGCCAACCTGCCCCAGGCCTGGTATGCCATGTTCGGCAACCACATCATCAACCCCGACTACGGCCCTCGCGAGAGCGCCCGCCAGTCCCCCGGCCCGGCCCGGTTCCCAGTGGAGATTCGGGCTCTGAAGCGGATGCTGGAGCGCTGGCAGCAAGGAGTGGACAAGCTGGAGCTGGCGTTGGAGACCGCCCCCGAGGACAAGAAAGCGGCCCTGGAGGAGATGCTCAACCTGGGCCGGTTCGTGCCTCACTGCATCCTCACCACCATCCACCTCAAGCAGTGGTGGCTGCTCAAGCAGGAGCTGTCCGGCGAGGCCAATCCGGCCCAGGCTAACGACCTGCTGGACCAGATGGTAGCCTTGGCGGAGGAGGAGATCGTCAACGCCCAGGAGACCATACCCTTGGTGGAGCGGGACTCCCGCCTGGGCTTCGAGCCCAGCATGGAGTACATGACCGACCGGCGACACCTGGAGTGGAAGATCGCCGTGGTTCGCCGAGTGA
>JBBQIE010000387.1:0-3455 GCA_038324625.1 Anaerolineae bacterium
TGGCGGAGGAGGAGATCGTCAACGCCCAGGAGACCATACCCTTGGTGGAGCGGGACTCCCGCCTGGGCTTCGAGCCCAGCATGGAGTACATGACCGACCGGCGACACCTGGAGTGGAAGATCGCCGTGGTTCGCCGAGTGATAGACCACGAGATCCCGGAGTACCGCCAGGCCCTGAGCCTGGTGGAGTAGGGGAAGCCCCGAGCCGTCCATCGCTTCGCGGCGGGGCGGGGCTCCCGCGCATCCACCTCCGCGTCGGGGCGCTGCGGACGCGCGTTCTTGGGGCTGGAGCCGCGCCCTTTCCCGAGCCAAGAAGGGCGCAGCTCCGGGCTGAAGCCCTCCGCGGCGCCCCTACGTGAAGGCTTGCTCGGGGCCAATCGCCACACGACACAGGAGCCGATGACACATGGCCAACATGTTCCAGAAGAGCATCGTCCATCCGCTGTCCACCGAGCCGCCCCTGGCCCGGCGCTTTCCCTTCTCGGCTGAACTCATGGGGCCGATGTGGACCGAGTACCGGCGGGACGACTCCGCCCAGCCCGGATCAAGCGAGGTTGCCATCGAGGGGGATTGGGTCATCGCCTTCGACCCCGGGGTCTCCTCGACACTGACCCGCGCCGCCCAGGATCTGCAGTCGTTCCTGGACGTGACCATGGGGCTGCGGCTGCCTCTGACAGCCACCACAGCCGGGCCGGGAACGAAGGCCATCGCCCTCTCGGTCACCGGCGAGGGGGAGCCGGAGTCCTGCCGGATCGAGGTGGGCGAGGGCGGGATCCGGCTGGACGCGAGCGATCCCTCCGGGGCCTTCCAGGGGGTGGTACACCTGGAGCGGCAGATGCTCCTGGCCCGGGCCCCCTTCCTGCCCTCGAGGATCACCGAGCGGCGGCCGGTGTTTAGGACCCGTATCTTCCGTTCCATCCTCTCGCCCTACTCCACCGACGAGCTGCTGGTCAACGACGCTTACTACCACGAGAACACCCTGAACCAACTGGCCCACGAGGGCTTCAACGGGGTGTGGATCCACGGCCAGTTGCGGGACCTGGTGCCACCCTCGGTGTTCCCGGAGCTGGGCCAGGGCTGGGAGGTGCGGCAGCGACACCTGAACAACCTGGTGCGTCGGGCGGGGGACTACGGCATCAAGGTCTACATCTACTTCACCGAGCCCCTCAGCTTCGCGGACACCCACTCCTTCTGGGAGGTACACCCGGAGGTGCGCGGGGTATCCCGTCACGGGTACAGCGCCCTGTGTACCAGCACCCCCGAGGTGCGAGAGTGGCTGGACCGCTCCTGGCGTTCGCTGTTCACCCTGGCCCCCGGCTTGGGCGGGGTAATCCTGATCACCGCCTCCGAGCACGTGGCCCACTGCTACACCCACGTCCACCGGCAGGAGGACATGGATTGCCCGCGGTGCCGGGAGCGCACTCCCCAGGAGGTCATCGCCGAGGTGCTGGCCCTGGACGAGGGGGCCATACACGCCGTGGCTCCTGGGGCGGAGATCATCGCCTGGAACTGGTCCTGGAACTTCTACGAGCCCGATCCCCAGACCGGTTTCCTGGAGCGGGTGCCCGAGGGGGTGACGGTCATGGGGGACGTGGACCGGGGGCAGCCCTTCACCCTCTTCGGCAAGGAGTACTACAACGACGAGTACACCAACATCCTCCCCGATCCGTCGGTGCGTTTCAAGGGGGTGGCCCGCTGGTGCCGGGAGCGGCGCAAGCCCATCTACGGCAAGACCCAGATCAGCGTCGCCCACGAGGCGGCCACTGTGCCCTTCCTCCCCCTGGTTCAGAACGTGGCCCGGAAATATGAGGGTTTGCGGGAGGAGGGCTGCACCGGGCTCATGGAGGTGTGGAACTTCGGCTCCTTCCTCACCCCCATCACCGCCATCGCCGACCGCTACTCCTGGGAGCCCCTGCCCGAGAGCCGGGAAAGCGCCGCTCGGGAGGTGGCGCAGTTGTGGTATGGTCGGGAAGTGGCGGAGGAGGTGAGCCGAGCCTGGGAGGAGTTCTGCGAGGCCGCCCGCACCTATCCCCTGAGCATCCCGGCCCTGTACAATCAGCCCCTGAACCGGGGCCCGGCCTACACCCTCTTCTTCGACCCCTCCGACGAGCCCACCTCCGCCTCCTGGCTGGACATCCCCCTGGTCAATCACCGGCCGGCGGACTGGATCCGGCCGCCCTTCACCCCGGAGGTGTACCTGCGGGGCTTCGACGAGATGCTGGTGGGGTGGCGGCGGGCGGTGGACCGACTGCGGCTGGCGGCTCCCCGAGTGGCGCCCGAGTACGAGCGGGCCTACGATCGGGACCTGGCCGCGGCGGAAGGCTACGGGCTCCTGATCGAGGCCGGTCTGAATGTCACCCGCTTCGCCCTGGCCCGCGACCGGCTGCACGGCGACGCTCCAGCGGAGGAGAAGATGCGGCTCCTGGACGAGATGGAGGCTCTCTGCCGGGACCAGTTGCGGCTCATCGAGGCCATCCGCCCAGTGCTGGCGCGGGACAACCGCCTGGGCTTCCACGGCGAGGCCTACACCTACCTGCTGGACGAGGAGAGGCTGCAGGCGGCGGAGTTGGCAGCGCGGGACATAATAAGACTCCGAATACCGGATTGGCGGCGGCGGGTGCAGCCCACGGGGGCGGTGGCGAGCGATTTCGCGTAGGGGATCGGCCCTCACCCCCAACCCCTCTCCCATTGCGATAGGAGAGGGGAGACCTCCCGCCGAAGCTCCTCTCCCCCTCTCCCATCGGTATGGGAGAGGGGGCCGGGGGGTGTGGGCTGCCCATCCAAGGAGACCAACGCCGATGACCGAATACACCATGCCCGACGGACTACCCTCTCAGCGCCAACGCCTGCTGGACGTGTTCGCCGGCCGGAAGCCGGAGCGTGTCCCCTGGACGGGGGACCTGACTTACTGGCAGGCGGGGAGAGCGGCCCAGTGTACGCTCCCGGAGCGCTTCCAGGGGCCGGAGGGGTTGACCCGCCTGCACCGGGAGACGGGCACCGGGCGGACCTTCTACGTGCGCTCGGTGATCAAGGGCCGGCGGGACCCCGACCTCTTTGACTATCAGGAGACTCGCGAGGGAGACCGGGTGCATCAGGTCTGGAGCACCCCGGCGGGGGAGCTGCGGGCGGTGGTCCGCTACACCGCGGACGGTGTCTCTCTGGCTCCCATCGAGTGGCCGGTCAAGTCCCTGGCGGACCTGGAGGCGGTGTGCGTTTGGGCCGAGGGGGTCCGATACGAGCCCAGCTACGAGGGCTTCCACCAGAGCGAGCAAGAGTGGGGGGATACGGGGTACCCCTTCATGACCGTCAGCCGGACTCCCTTGGCGGCCATGGTGGCGACCTGGGCCGGGGTGGAGACCTTCACCTACCTCGCTATGGATGAGCCCAGCGCCATGGAGCGGGTCCTCCGGAGACTGCGCGAGGCCGAGGACCCCTACTGGAAACTGCTGGTCGGCG
>JBBQIE010000388.1:0-3452 GCA_038324625.1 Anaerolineae bacterium
GCCTACGCCCAAGCCATCTACGACGTGGCTCGGCCCCGGCTCGGCGGTCGCTTCCAGCTCGTCCGCGGAGACAACCACGGCAAGGCCCTCTACGGCAACGAGGCTATCGCCCTGGGGGCCCTCTCCGGGGGGCTGGACCTCTACATGGCCTATCCCATGACCCCCGCCAGCTCCATCCTGCATTACCTGGCCGCCAACGGCCCACAATTTGGGGCTCACGCCTTCCACCTGGAGAGTGAGGTCTCGGTGGCCAACATGGCCGTGGGCGCCACCTTCGCCGGGGCCCGGGTCCTGGTGGGCACCAGCGGCGGCGGTTTCGCCCTGATGTCGGAGGCTTTCTCCCTGGCGGGCATGATGGAGGCGCCCGTCCTGTTCGTGCTCTCCTCCCGCTCCTCCCCCTCCACCGGCGTCCCCACCTACACCGAGCAGGGGGACCTGGGGTTCGCCCTCCACCAAGGGCACGGCGAGTTCCCCCGCATCGTGGCCTCGCCCGGGAGCGTGGAAGAGGCCTTCTACCTGACCGCCGAGCTGCTCGACATGGCCTGGCGCTTCCAATCCCCGGCCATACTCCTGACCGAGAAGCACCTGTCCGAGTCCGCCGTCACCGTGGAACTAGACCCGACCCGAGCCCGCTGGGCCGAGCCTCTCGCTCACCCGGGCGGGGACTACAAGCGCTACCAGTATACCGAGAGCGGCGTTTCCCCCCTGCTCTTCCCCCCCTCGGATCAGGTCATCAAGTGGAGCAGCTACGAGCACGACGAGCTGGGCATCACCACCGACGAGCCCGGCCCCACCACGGCCATGCACGACAAGCGCCGGCGCAAGGGGGAGTCCATCGCCCAGGAGCTACGGGGGATGCGCACCGTGAACGTCCACGGCAGCGGGGAGCCGGTCATCTTCACCTACGGCTCCACCACCATGAGCGTGCTGGAGGCCCTGCGCACCGGAGGTATCGAGGCCACCGTGGTACAGCCGGTTTACCTGGAGCCCTTCCCCGTTTGGGAGCTGGAGCGGTACCGCGACACCAACCCCATCGTGGTGGAGCAGAGCGCCGAAGGGCAACTGGCCCGGATGCTGAAGGAGAAGGCCGGCATCGAGAGCGACAGGTTCATTCGCCGGTACGATGGCCGACCCTTCGAACCCACCGAGTTAGCGGCAGAGATAGAGGAGATGATCCAGCGATGAAGAGCCTCGACACCTACGCGGAGAACACCTGGTGCCCCGGGTGCGGCAACTTCGCCATCCTGCGAGCCTTCAAGGACGCGGTGGCCAGGCTGGAGGAAAGCGGCCTAAGCCGTGACCACATCGCCGTGGTGACCGGCATCGGCCAGCATGGGAAGCTCTTCGACTACATCAACATGAGCGGCTTCTACGGCCTCCACGGGCGCTCGATGTCCAGCGCTCAGGGCATCAAGCTGGCCAACCCGGCCCTGACCGTGGTCAACTTCGTGGGAGACGGCGACGCCCTGGGCGAGGGACTGGAGCACACCATCTTCGCCGCCAAGCGCAACGCCGACATGACCATGATCCTCCACGACAACGGGGTGTATGCCCTGACCACCGGCCAGGTCACCCCCGCCACTCCCGCCGGCTACCGCGGCCCCTCGACCCCCGCGGGGTCGGTTGAGGACCCTCTTCACCCCTTGTCTCTCATGCTGGAAGTGGGGGCCACCTTCATCGCCCGCGGCTACTCCGGAGAGCACGAGCACCTTACCGATCTCATGGTACAGGCGATCCGGCATGAAGGCTTCGCCTTCCTGGACGTGCTCCAGCCTTGCGTCACCTTCAACAACACCTGGGCCGCCTACAACCAGGCTGTGGAGATAGTTGACCGGCCGGCGGCCACGGTGGAGGAGGCCAGGGAGCTGTTCCAGCGGACGGACAAGCTCCCCATCGGGGTGCTCTACCAGCGCCAGGCGCCTCCCTACCACAAGCGGGTGTACGGCGACGCCAACCCGGTCAGGGACCGGCGGTCCCGCTCGCGGCGACAGAGGGAAGTGGCCGAATTCCTGGAGGCCTAGGGCTCGTCACCCGCCGGCTCCGCGAGGGGGCCTTCGCAAAGAGACCCACTGTCAACCACACCAAGGTGGGCGGCCGCTAGAGCCGCCCCGACGATCCCCGCCTCGTTTAGCATATGCGCCGGGACCAGGCGGGCCCGCGTGTGCAGCAGGTGCAGAAACTTGCCGTGCTTGCGGCTCACCCCCCCACCAATGATGAACAGGTCCGGCGAAAGCAGGGACTCCACCAGGCCCAGGTACTCCTCCACCCGTGGGGCCCACTCCCGCCACTTCAGCCCATCCCGCCGTCGGGTCCGATCCGATGCCCATTGCTCGGCGTCACCGCTCCTCAGGGGCAGATGGCCGAGTTCGGTGTTAGGCATCAGCTCCCCGCCCACGAAGATGGCGCTGCCGATTCCGGTGCCGAAAGTGAGGAGGATCACCACGCCCTCCTCCCCCTTGCCGATCCCGAACTGCATCTCGGCGATGCCGGCGGCATCGGCGTCGTTAACGAGGGCCACCGGCCCTCCAGTATGCTCCGAGAGGAGGGTCTCCCCGTTGATGCCGATCCAGGACTTGTCCACGTTGGCGGCGCTCTGTACCAGCCCCCGCTTGATGACCGCCGGGAAGGTACAACCCACCGGGCCCTGCCAGTCAAAATGCCGGACCACCTCGGCCACCACCTCGGCCACCGCCTCGGGTGTGGAGGGGTTAGGGGTGCGAATCCGCTCTCTCTCGGTGGTCAGCTCGCCCGTCTCCAGGTTGACCGGTGCCCCCTTGATGCCACTGCCGCCGATGTCAATGCCGAGGACTTCCATGTCGTCCCTCCTCCACCAGTGAGCCCCTGAACCCTGGGGGCCAACGTATGCTCTCGGTCCGTACCCCGCCCCTCGACCGGGCTTTCGCTCGCGTTCCCGGTATTGTATAAGGGTCAGGCTGACTTGGGTAGGCAGGATATGCGGTCAGGTGTGAGTCAGGATTTGGGCAGGTGGTCGGGGAGCGGTGCCAGGGTGGAAGGTGGTTGAGGGCAAGGCGCGAAGCTCCTATGTGCGGGCCGAGCTCGGCTCTTGCCCGGCCTTGATCGGCCGTAGGCCCTTCGCGTTTTCGTCCCTTTTCGCGTCCTGGTTCGTGTGATGTCAGGCGGCGGTCTGAAGGCCGCCGCTGAAGGCCTTCGGCCAGGGTAGAGGCCACACGGTTTTCTTGGCCGAAGGCCCTCAGCGGGCGCCTTTAGTCGCCCGCCCTCTCCCGCGTCGCCTGCCGGCACTCATCCCAGGGCCACCCCAACCCATTCCATCCTCACACGAACCATGACAGCCCTTCGCGTTTTCTCCTCTTTTCGCGTCCTTCGCGATCCAAACGTTTCGCTTACGAGTCGAGCCTGGTCTCGATGTATTCCAGGGATTGATGCCGGAAGTAGGTGTTGTATAGGTCGGCGTAGTGGCCGCCGGCGGCCAT
>JBBQIE010000389.1:0-3452 GCA_038324625.1 Anaerolineae bacterium
CACCGGCGGCGCGTCACTATCCAGCGACCTGGCAGCACCTCCGCTGCCCGGCCGAGAATCCAGGCCCAGGCCAGAGCGAAGCTACCCAGCAGGCGATAGGGGAATTGCAGGTACCCCAGAATCGGAGTCGCCCGCCAGATCGGGGCCGACAGGCCAAGCTGCAGCAGCCACCCGCCCCCCGCGAGGGCCAGGAAGACCCACAGGCGCCTCTCTCGCATCCGCCCTGTCCAGACGGCGATCCCGATGACGGCTAGAGCGGCGGCCAGCAGGGACACCACCGTCAGGCCCAAGGGATAGGGATGAGCCACCCCCTGCTCGGGGAAGTAGCGATACACGAAGTCAGTGGCGAGCGATTGCCCGCCCGACACCAGATACCGGGACCAGGCATCGGTGGAGAAGGTGTTTCCCAGGCCCACGTAGCGGGACTCGAAGGGAATCGGCAGCCAATAGAAGGCCGTCAGCAGCAGGCCCACCGGCAACGCCAGCATTGACCGGATCGCCGCTCGCCACCGACGTCCGGTCAGCACTAGGATGTACAGCGCCCAGATGGGGGCGACCATTAGGGCCGTGAGGTTGTGGGTTAGGATCAGCAGGGCCCACACCACGCTCGGCGCCAGGACGTCAAAACCTCGACGCTGCCGGCATCGGTCGGTGGCCAGAAGCAGAAGGGCGGCGAGGGCCAATCCCCAGTGCTCGGCAAAGGCCCCGCGGACGTAGACGTCGGCCAGGCGGTAGGGGAAGAGCACGTAGGCGGCTCCGGCAAGGGCGGCCGCCCAAGGGCCCATGGACCGGCGCGCCAATCCAAAGGCCGCCAGGCCCGACACCAGGAATCCCAGGACCAAGGAGAACTTGACGGCGGTCACCGGCGCCAGACCCAGCAGCAGGAGCGAGACGGCCTGGTAGTAGGCACCGGGACCATAGAAGGCCAGCACCGGCTGACCATACCCAAAGGCGAAATCCGGGAACCAGCGCGGATACCCGCACCCGGCCCGGACGGCGTCCGCCAGTGCCTGCACCCGGTACAAGTGGAAGAGCCCGTCGTGAGTATCGGGCAGGCCGGGCGACAACAGGGGGAGCGACGCCAACAGCGTCGCTCCCACCACCATCACCAGAGGGAGGTACCCCCTCGCCGGTGCTCTTCGCGGCAACTCCCGCTCTCTCTAGGCTTGCAGGTAGGAGTGGGCGTAGATGATGTTGTTCTCCAGGATCTGCACCGTGCGCCAGATGGCCACTTGCTCGGGGTCGGCGCGATCCACCAGGGAATCGTCCAGGCTCTCACCGGCGGCCACGGCGTCATGGAGGGCCGTCAGCAGGGCCCCTACCGGGGTGCTATCGTCACCACTCTCCACCATGGCGATCGCCAGGTTCTGTTTACCGTCGAGAACGTCCAGGATGGCAGCGTCCAGACCGGCTCCCAGGAGCATGGTCAGGAAAACCCGGTTGATCAAGCTCCGGTTCTCCTCCGGCACGCTGTTGGAGACGTTGCTTAGGCCCACTACCGTCATTGGAGCCGGATCGGCCGCCAGCTTGAGGAAGCGGATGGCGTTGATGGTCTCCGGGGCGTGCTCCTGGCAGCCGTTCACCGTCAGCACCAGGGGGTCGAAGTAGATGCGATCGGGTGAGACTCCTAACTCCACGGCCCGAGGTAGTATGATACTCACGGCCAGCTCGACCCTCTCCTCGGCGCTGCTGGGCAGGTTCCGGCCCATGGTGAGGGCGATGACGTCAGCGTCATACTTCGCCGCCAGGGGCAGGACCGACTCCAGTCGCGCCGGGTCGGCCGACGTAGAGTTGATGATGGCTCGGACCCCCAGTTCCCGGCAGCGCTTGAGCCCGGCCTCCATAGCCCCGGCGTTGATGGTGTCCAGCGCCACCGGCGTATCCACCACCGCCTGCACCGTGTCTATCAGCCAAGGCATCACCTCGGCGCCGTCCCGCTTTCGCGGGCCGGTGTTAAGGTCGAGGGCATCGGCGCCATGTTCCATCTGCGCCTTGGCCAGTTGCTGCACGTACGCCTCTTGCCGATCCTCCAGGGCTTGTCGCACTCTTCGGTTCAGGATCTGAATGCTTTCACCAATCTTGAACACCGCCCCTCCTCGCGCCTGCCGGCGCTATCGACTACAGGTCTCCGCCCAGGTGGCGTGCTCCAGGAAAGAGCACTGAGAACTCACCGACGTAAGCTCGCTATCCGCGGAGGTACCGGCGACGCCGGTCTCCCCCGATAAGCCATCGCACTGCCACGATACTCGCAACTCGCACCCGGTTGCCGATCGGGCCACGAGAGTACACTCCGGGCAGCGCCACCGCCTCACCCAGTCGGGCCCCTCCTCCAGTTCCCCCCACGCCCCCGAGAGGTAGACGTAGGGATGGTCCTCTGTCGGCGGCGTCAGCCGATAGACGGTCAGGCGGTCATCTTGATACACCACCGGCGATCCCTGAAGCAACGATTCGGACAGCTCCAGGGTCCGCTCCCGCTCATCGGCCCCGGGCATCTGGTAGCGGTCGAGCACCACATAGCGCAGGTCCAGGTCACCAGCAATGGTAGCAAAGGTTGGCGCATCAGGGAAGGCTAGGACGTCGCCTGACAGAGATCGGAGCTGCTGCAGGCCGGGATAGCGCTCCACCGGAGACTCCGGGTTACGGCGTGAGGTGTAGCCGGCGATCAAAGGCTTGCCGTGTGCCGTCTGGTAGAGCAGGTACTGCGGACGATCCCAGTTGACGGGGAGGTTCAGAATGGCGAAGTCGCCCGGCTCCTGGGCCAGGGCCGTGTACCATCCCGGGACGTCGGGCAGGCTCATCGGGTAGGGCATGGGGGCGTACTCCAGAAGCAGCAGGCCCAAGGCCAGTCCCGCTACGATCACGGAGCGCGGTCCCGGCCGCCGGATCAACCGGGCCAATCCCATCGCCGCCAGTACCGCCACCGATAGCGAGACCATCACCGAGAAGCGACCCACCGATCGAGCGATGCCCAGGAAGGGAAACACCCGATACAGGGCCAGATAGGGCATCGGGAGAGGTTGTCCCCCGAGGCGGACCACCGATCCGCCCAGGTGCAGCACCGGGCCCAGGGCCAAGACCCCGAAAGCCAGGGTCGCCCACACGAAGATTCGGCTTCGATTCCCGCCCCGGAGCCAGGCCACCCCCGCCAGCAGGATGGGCACGATCCCGAGGCTGATCATCCGCTCCGAGGTGCTGGCGGTGAAGGCCGAGGCGATGCTCGCCATCCGCTCTCCCCAGAGAGGGTGCATCTCCTGAGGCAGGAAAAAGGCCAGCAGATCAGCCGAAAGGCTCAGGATCTGGCCCTGATCCGGCACCATGTAGGTGTTCCGGCGGGCCTCAGCCAGCATCGGCACCAGAAAGGGGGAGAGAATCAGGAGAGCGACAACCCAGACCGCCCCTATCACCTTCCAAATGCGAACCGAGGCATCCCTCTCCCGGCGCAGCCTGCCCCA
>JBBQIE010000390.1:0-3434 GCA_038324625.1 Anaerolineae bacterium
GGCGGCCTCATCCGGGTGCGCGAGTTCACCATGAAGGACGCCTACAGCGCCCACGCCGACTTCGAGGACCTGGACCGATACTACCCCTCGGTGCGGCAAGCCTACCAGAACATCTTCCGGCGTTGCGGGCTGGATGTGGCCTTGGTGGAAGCCGATCCGGGCATGATGGGCGGCACCGCCTCCCATGAGTTCATGATGCTCTCTTCCTCCGGGGAGGACACCCTCATACACTGCGAGGGCTGCGGCTACTCGGCCAACGCCGAGGCCGCCTGCTTCGATAAGGGCGCGCCCGTGGGCGGGGAACCGGCCCCCTTAGAGGAAGTGGCGACTCCGGGCATGCATACCATCCAGCAGGTGGCCGACTTCCTGGGCGTTTCCACTCGGGAGACGGCCAAGGCCGTCTTCTACGTGGACCATCAGGGGAAGATCGTCTTTGCCCTCATCCGCGGGGACCTGGACGTGAACGAGGTCAAGCTGGCCAACGTGGCCAAGACCCCGGAGCTGCGTCCGGCTACCGACCAGGAACTGGCGGCGGCGGGGATCGTGGCCGGCTATGCCTCCCCGGTGGGCATCGAGGAGGTCCGAGTCATCGTGGATGAATCGGTGGTGGGGGAGCCCTCGCTGGTGGCGGGAGCCAACCGGGAAGGGTATCACTACCGGAACCTCAACTATCCTCGGGACTTCGCCGCCGAGGTGGTGGCGGACATCGCCTTGGCTCGACCCGGTGATCTCTGCCGGACCTGCGGCAGCCTGTTGGCGGACGAGCGAGGCATTGAGCTGGGGCACATATTCAAGCTCGGCACCAAGTACAGCGCCGCCATGGGGGCCAACTACTTGGATGACGAGGGGCAGGAGCGGCCCATTGTGATGGGCTGCTACGGCATCGGCCTGGGTCGGCTGATGGCGGCGGCGGTGGAGCAGCACCATGACGACAAGGGCATCATCTGGCCGCCGGCCCTCGCCCCCTGCGAAGTGCATCTGGTGGGCCTCAACGTGGATGACGAGGCGATTTCCGAGGCGGCAGAGGCAGCGTACCAGCGGCTGAGCCAGCGCTGGATGGTGCTCTTCGACGATCGCACCGAGCCCAGCGCCGGGGTGAAGTTCAACGATGCCGATCTGTTGGGCATGCCGGTGCGGCTGACCATCAGCCGCCGCAGCCTGAAGGCCGGGGGGGCGGAGATCAAGGCCCGCTGGGCCTCGGAAGCTCGGGTAGTGCCTCTCGATGATCTGGCGGAGGCGGTGCAGGCCGAACTCGCCGGGTGGGCGGGACCACAGTAATCGTTAGTGAGGAGCGTTAGCGCGATATGAAAGTAGCGGTGATTTCCGACATTCACGACAACATCTGGGCCCTGGATCGGGCCCTGACCGACATACGCCGGCGAGAGGCGGATGCCCTGGTGGTATGCGGCGATTTATGCGCGCCCTTCAGCCTGAAAGCTATTGCCGAAGGGTTCCCCGGTCCGGTTCATGCCGTCTTCGGCAACAACGACGGCGACCAGATGCTCCTCACTCGTCTGGCCGACGGGACCGAGAACGTCACCCTGCACGGGGTGTTCGGGGAGTTCCAAGTAGACGGGACGCCGTTGGCGGTCACGCACTATCCGGAGCTGGGCCGGCGGTTGGCGGCCTGTGGCGGCTTTCGAGCGGTCTTCTATGGGCATTCCCACCGGCCGGAAGTAGCGCGAAACGGTGATTGCCTGGCCATGAACCCGGGCGAACTCATGGGCCGCTTCGGCACCTCCAGCTACGGGCTCTACGATACCGACACCGGAACCGCGGAGATCATCGAGCTATAGGGCCGGTTTTGGACCGAGAGGTGGCTATGGACTGGCAGCGAGCGGCATCAATCCGGCACAAGATGGCAGGGGTGCGGTTTCGGGCCTTGCGCACCCGTTTCGATCTGAGTGTTGAGGAGGCGGGTCAGGCCCTCAGCCTCACCCCGGATGGGATACGCCAAAGGGAGCTGGGCTGGAAGCCGATCGCGGTGGACGAATTCTGGTCGTTCTGCCGGTACCTCGGCCTGCCGGACGCGGAGGCGTACGGGGCGGAGGAACGCCTGACGGGTGAAGCCCCGTCGGAGCCGATACTGAGGCTGCGGCGGAAGCTGCTGGGCGCCTCCCTGGGAGAGGGAAGGGCCGAGCGGGAATGGACGCCGGAGCAGGCGGCCGCCGAGGCCCACATGGGTTTGGCCCGGCTGGAGGGCGCCGAGCTGGGGGAGGAGTCCCTGTCCCTGGGCGAAGTGGAGTTGTTGGCCGGGCTGTATGGGATGTCCCCGGGGGCGATGCTCGGAGGAAAACTGGGCACGCCGCCCCCGGTGCCGGCGGCACGTGCCGTGGTGAAGGAGGCGACCGACGAATCCCGCTTCTCGGCGGATGTGAATGAGTTCCTTCGGAGGCCGGAGGCGGAGCGTTTCGTGCGGGCGGCCATGTCCCTGGCTCAATTGGATGAGGAGGGCATCTCCGCTCTCGAGGACGCCGTTATGTTCCTGAGAGGGTCGGTCTAGGGCCCATTCCCGGCCATCGCCGAGGACAGAGCTGACTTCCAGGGTCGGACGGCGAAACCACGCGGCGGATATGGTGTTTGACTCAAAGGGGTGTAAGGCGTATCATGCGCTGCATCCACCGAGACTGCGGCCAGGCCCTTGGGCCCGGCCGCTTACTGTGAAGGAGGGAAAGTGGGCAATAAGGTCCGAGTGGCCGTCATCGGCGTGGGCAACTGCGCCTCGGCTTTCATACAGGGCGTGCAGTACTATCGCAACGCCGCTGACGACGAGTTCGTACCCGGCTTGATGCACGTCAACCTGGGTGGCTACCACATCAGCGACATAGAGTTCTCGGCCGCCTTCGATATTGACTCCCGAAAGGTCGGCAAGGACCTGTCGGCGGCCATCTGGGAGGAGCCCAACAACACCCTCCGCTTCGCCGAGGTGCCCAAGCTGGGAGTGCCGGTGAATCGAGGCATGACCCACGATGGGTTGGGGCGGTACCTGAAGGAGAAGATCACCAAGGCCCCGGGCTCTACCGCCGATATCATCGGCATCCTCAAGGACACCAAGACGGACGTGGTGGTGAACTACCTGCCGGTGGGCAGCGAGATGGCCACCAAGTGGTACGTGGAGCAGATCCTGGACGCGGGCTGCGGCTTCGTGAACTGCATTCCGGTGTTCATTGCCCGCGAGGGCTACTGGCAGCAGCGCTTCCGAGATCGGGGGCTGCCGGTGATCGGGGACGACATCAAGAGCCAGGTGGGGGCCACTATCTCCCACCGGGTGCTCACCCGTCTCTTCCGCGATCGCGGGGTGAAGGTGGAGCGGACCTATCAGCTCAACTTCGGCGGCAACACCGACTTCTACAACATGCTGGAGCGCGACCGGCTCCAGAGCAAGAAGGAGTCGAAGACCAACGCCGTGACCAGCCAGCTGGAGTACGATCTGG
>JBBQIE010000391.1:0-3433 GCA_038324625.1 Anaerolineae bacterium
CGCCGCCATCCTTCAGGGTGAGGCCGGACCCTTGGGCCCGGATGCCATGCACGCCGTCGCCGACACCATGCTGGCTCGTCTGGCCAGCCCCGACTTCCCCAACCACTGGGAGGAAGTGATCGAGGCCTACTACGCTCACGACGAGCCGGGGGCGGAAGCGGTTTCCATAGCCTACACCGCGGTGATGGAGCCTTGGCACCCCGGGGACTATCTCTATGCCTACTCTCGGGAGGATCGGGCCAGGAAGGGTTGGCGCCTGGGAGACCAGGTCTACAAGTCGCGAGGGATGGAGCTTCACCTGTCCATGGATTGGCCCGGCGGGTAGGGGCCCGGGCCGGACCCAACAGAAAAGCCTCCCGGTTCATGAGGCCGGGAGGCTTTTGTCTTGCTAGGCTACCCAAAGCGGGACGCTACCCCCGCTCGGGGAGGCGTATGGCTAGAAGCCTATCAGGGCCAGGAGTTCCTCGATGGAACCCGTGGGAGTTTCCTGATCGGTGAAGTTGACGTTCAACCCCACATCCACCTGGTTGCCGGCCGCGATCAGAGACTCGATGGCCCATCGCACGAGCCCATCGCTGGAGAGGACGGGAAGACCCATCTGCTCGCCGACGATATCGAGAGTCAGACCGACGACATTGGCGCGAGTAGTGCTGTCCCAGGCCAGGCGGGCGTTCTTGCCGTTGAGGCCGAGGTTCAGGCCGTTAGGCCCGAGATCCACGGCGAGGCTATCAACACTGCCGCCGAGTCCGCCGGCATAGGTCTTGACTATACCGGAGACGTCCATGCCCGTGAGCATGTCCAACGGAAGGGCTTCGCCCAAGACGGCGATGCGGCCATCCGCTCGGCTGATGGTGACGTCGGCCATCAAAGGCGAGGTCACCGAGACGGACTGCAACTGATAGGCGAGGGCTTCCGACGTCACCGCCGGGTTGTCCTCGTACACGAAGCCGGCTGCCAGGGTGGTGTCGCCGATTATGCTCTCGACGAGACCCCAAGGCAGCATGTCACCCACGAACATCGTCCCCACGCTGGAGATCAGGCCCTCGTCCAGCACCAGGGCGGGCATCGGCTCGTCGCCGATAACCATCCTGAGCTGCCGATTGGCCCCGTCCCACATCAGGCCGACCGAGCCGAGTTGCTCAGCGTAGCCGAGAGTGAAATCGTCCAGCATGAAGCCGGTGTTGAAGCCCTCCACGTACAGGGCCTTGCCCTGAACCGCCAGCGCCACCGGGCGACCGATCTTCACCACCGGAGCGGACTCCTGCGGCTGATCGGCCAGGTAGGCGCCCACGTGTACCTGAGTGTCGTTGAGCCAGCTCATCGCCAGGTCAACTATCTGCATGTCGCTGTCGGCCATCGGGAAACCGATGAGCCGAGAGACCTGCGGGACATTCTGGGCCACGTAGTCGGCGTTCCAGGCCAGCGACATCCAAGTGTCGCCATTGGATGACACTGTTACTCCGCTGCCATCCAGCGCCAGATCGAGCTGCTTGATTCCCAGTTGATCTATGCCGTAGGCTTTCATCCACGACATGTCAATCATTCCGAGGTCAAGGCCCAGCTCGGAAGGCGCTATCCCGGCGACCGAGATCAAGCGGCCATCGGGCGTGAGGGTGACTCCCAGGTCAACTACATTCGCGTACTGGCCGGCCATGCCCGCCGCGGCGATCTTCTGTTCGAGATCCAGCGTGTAAACCGGGCTGGACTCGGCCACGGGGAAGTGGACAACCAGCGCCACGCTGGTGCCGTTGAGCCATGAGATAAGACCCTCGAGCTCCGGCGCGAACGTCTCCGCCAGTTGCTGTACGGCAAAGTCGGAGATGGTCAGAGCCGTGGACGGTATGCCGTTGATGAAGATGGTAGTCTCGCTACCGTCCTTGAGCAGTGCCAGATGCTGTATGCCGTTGTCGGTCGCCAGTGACAACGTCCCCTGATCTATGGCCAGCGGTAGGCTCCCGAGAGCAAACCGTTGGGCCAAAGAGGCGACGTTCTGGGACGACAACCCGAGATCAACGTTGCCGAACTTCAGCGTCCAGTTGCCACTGGACTCCACGTCAATCTCGATGTCGGCGGATGACATCGGGGTGGGTCCCTCCGGCCCAGCGGCCAGAACTGACGTTGCCCCCATGAGGAACAGCGCCAATACCAAGGTAAGACCCAACGTCCGTAGCACCCATTTCCTCATCGTGCATTCTCCTTCACTTCTAACTATCCAGGAAGCCGCGATGAAAACAACGGGGCTACGACCGTCACGGAGGGCGCGCTCGCGCCCAGGCCCACTCCGAAGTCTCGGGTGCCCGCACTTTCGGCGGGCCCTTGGAGTTTGGGCCTGAGGCAGGCGGGCCCTCTGACGGAAGCCAGTACCGGACGAATGTCCAGCCCGTCAGATGGCGCTTCCGCTT
Organism: Anaerolineae bacterium; assembly: GCA_038324625.1. Classification (GTDB taxonomy): domain Bacteria; phylum Chloroflexota; class Anaerolineae; order DRVO01; family DRVO01; genus JBBQIE01. The sequence goes on from JBBQIE010000391.1 coordinate 2,403, forward strand.
GCCCACGGGATTTCCTCCTTTCCATATGGACTCCCTGCCGCCCGAGGGCGCGGAGCCGGGGCCCCGTGCCGATAGCGACAGGAGATGAAGTCAAGGTAGATGTGGGAAGTGATGCATTGGGGAGAGCGAGGAGTATGCCGGCGGAGTGCCGCGCGCGGGTCTGGGGAAGAGGGCGCGACGAACCCGATAACCAGATGGCTGGGCATCGAGCCGTCCCTGTCATCGCCCCTTCTCCTACGACGGCACTGCTGCTACGATCGGACCGATAGCCGGTATACCCCTGTGGGCGGCCGAGGCCGCGAGGTTGATGGTAAACTCAGTTGCCGGAGCCACTCGATTGGGCCCCGGTATCTCCGGCGCTATGGCGCCGGGGTTCACATCGGTGGGAGCGGGAGGGCGGACCACTCCTCACCTTGGTCGCCTCCGGCCTGCCCCAAAGCGCCCGAGGCAAGCCATACTCCGTCCCTAAGTAATTCTACGCGGATATCGCCGGGATTACAAGGGGTGCTACCATGCGGAAGTCATACTCTTTTCGTGCGTTTCATCGTATGGAGCATGGTAAGGGACGGGAAAGCGTTGATCCCGGTCCCCAGGCACCCTCAGAGGTGGGCTCCGGTGGCCCTCCGGCACGAACGGCTTTAGCACTAACGTATGCATTCCCTCGCGCCCCCTGTCAAGCGCGACTGGGCAGCGGCTACCTGTCACCGGGACGAGAGGGTACAATGGGCGGCTGATACCCAATCGCGGGAGGCCGGCACTTGAGACCGATGTTGCCGCGGCCCCTGGTGGCCCTGACCGCCCTGCTGGCCATCATAGGGGTGGGGACGGTGGGCTACTCCTTGATCGAGAGCTGGTCGGCGCTGGACGCGCTCTATATGGCCGTCATCACCATCACCACCGTTGGCTTCATGGAGGTACCAAGGCAAGCTCAATTTTTCACAGTGCTGCTTATCCAAATCGAGTAAAGGTGGTGAGTGCAACTTATCGTATTGGCATTCAGGTTTCAGGCTCGCCGCTTTCTGGGATTCGCA